>CBFHWX010000054.1:0-18192 GCA_965659445.1 Limisphaerales bacterium
CATCGGTCCTTGTGATCGGTGAGAAGAATATGACCCGTCACCTTTTTCCCAAAGCCATCAAACTTCTTGAACTTGCTCTTGGCCACACCCGCCAACACCCGATCGCTGCCCAGAGAGTAGGTCAGAATTTTCTGACAATTCAGCCAATGCTCCACTTTTTTTCCCTGCACCTTGATGCGCGACTGGTTCCATTTATCGATGCGCACCGGCTCAGTCAATTTCACCTCACGCGGCAACACAACATAAAAGGTCCCGGTTTGGCTCATCGGCTTCTGCTGCCAATGGCGATCATCAATCATCTGGTACTCGTGGCCAATGGCTCCGCGCTTCTCCAGCACCATGTATTTCACCCCGTTGTTACCCTTTGGCCCTATCTTCCATTCCCAGGCAAATTCATAATCAGTCCAGGTGCGTCGAGTTAGCAGATTGCCTGCCGCTTTCCCCTCCTGCTTAACCAAAACGCCTTTCTCAATCACCCAACCCTTACCAGTCACTTCCTTCTGGCCAATATTCCGCCAATGGGTATTTAGATTTTTCCCGTCAAAGAGGAGCTGCCAACCTTTTGCCCTTTCCTCCGCTGTAAGTGTGTTGAGCTCGTCGGTAAAACCACTAAACACCGAGAGGAAAAGAACCACAAAAAAATGCCGCATGAGTTTCATGCGACATTTGTAAATCGGCAGAGGGCTGTGCGCAAGCGACTACTTACCACGTACCCGGATGTTTCGGTACCATACCTCTTCGCCATGGTGTTGAATGGCAATATGACCCTTGGGCTCCTGCATAAAGCCTTTCCAACTCTTAAACTTACTTTTTTTGATCATCGCTGTGACTTCATCACTGCCCCACTTGTAGGCAAGCAGCTTCTCCCCATTGAGCCAATGCTCAACGTTGTTGTCTTTGCATATAATCTGCACTTTGTTCCATTCGCCGGCCTTGTTGTATTTCTTTTTCTTCATCCCCTTGCCAATCATATCGTAAAGAGAGCCGGCCGTACGAAGCGGGAAATTAGCCTTTCCGTCCGGATGACGCTCATCATCAAGCACCTGCATTTCCGGCCCCGTAAAATATGCCGGACGGTTGGTTTCCTTTACGCGATACATGATGCCGCTGTTACCACGAGGTGAAACCTTCCACTCACACTCGAATTCAAAATCAGTGTAGCTGCCCGTCGTGATAAGGTCACGCGGCTGACCACCCTGGCCGCGAGTAATGGTCTTGAGCGTGCCGTTCTCGACCTTCCAACTCTTTTCAGGAAACACCTTTTGACCGTAGCCACGCAGGCCGTTGACCGTTTTGCCGTCAAATAACGTGATCCATTTACTCTCGGCTAACACCGAGAGGTTCAGCGCCAATGTCAAGGCACCCACTAGAAGTGATTTTGTGTTTTTCATGTTAAATTTAAGCTACTGCATAACAGGCAATTTCATTTTGTTGCCCTGCAAAAGATACTGGCGAATGGCCTCGATCTGTTTCTTGGCGTCGCCTTCAAGCACATCGACCAGCACGCTGCGCGCATCCTCGTCGAAATAATCAGGCATACGTGATTGCGGATCAACGCGAAGCGGATCAAGCATCCATCGCAAATAAAAATCCGGCTGCAAACGTGCGCCTACACGTGCAAAATTGACCCCTTGTGCCTCAAAGACCTGCAACGGGTCCGCCTGCTTCACGCCATGGCAGGCCACACAGGAAAAACCACCATCAACTCCGACTAGTTTGCGTCCCTCTTCAGCCAACTGGACATTGACCGGAACCTTTTCAGCCAGTGTCTTGGGCGGATACCCGTGCCCCATGGCTAAGCCGTGGGCGAGATGCTTCGAGCGCGCCGGGAAAGAAGGCATGCGGTGTGTGAGCCACGGGCGCGGACGCTTCTTGAGCGAGCCATCAAGAATGGTCTGCATCCACTCAGGCCTAAGCTTTTCGCCAATCATAGCCAATCGCGGAAAGCCCTCGAGTTCACCATGACATGCAGTACAGTTGAGCAGCCGAATCTGGCGACGGGCGAATTCCGCCGGCTCGTGACGATGAAGTGACTTCCGATCGCTGGCAGCGAAGGCCCGCAGCGCGACGCGATCCTCCGGCTTGAACCCAAAGTGAGGAGACTTGCCATTTGGCCCCTCGGCAAGACACCCATCCACCCACTGGTCCGGAGCCAGCGCGGCGAGATCAAGCGCCTTGAATTTATTTTCCTGTTTGTGATTGTGGCAATTCAAGCAACCAATAGTAGCCACCAGTTCCTTTCCCCGTTTCAGGTCCTCTAAAGTTGTACTGAGCTCAACCGGCTGACGATCATCAGCTTTGCCTCGAAGCCATTGGGCGATATTCCCGGCTTCCTTTTCTGAGAGATCAAATTTTGGCATACGCGTCCACGCATAGTGCTCATTAGGCGCGCGCAGGAATGCGGTGAGCGCTCCCTTTGGGAATTTTTGATTCACATGCACGAGGGAAAGCTTGCCCTCCGTGACTGGTTCACCGGGAAGATTGTGGCATCCAACACAATTGAGCGCTCGTATCGTTTCCTCGGCTGCTTCGTTGTCAACATCAACCAATTTCGTAAGTTTTTGTTTTGAGCCACGCAAGCTGGCAAGATACACGGCGATTGCTTCGGCATTGGTTTTAGCCGTATCGCCGTGCAACATTCTGGGCATACGCGCGCTGGTTCGGTGTGCCTTAGGGTCAAGAATCCACTCAGCCATCCAAGCGCCGTCGCGACGATCTCCTATCTCCATAAAACTCGGACCACTCATCGCCATTTCCGGAATACCTTTACCCTCACTGGTGTGGCAGCGCATACAGCGATTCTCGAGAAAAATCTCGCGCCCCCTCATCGCCAAAGTCGCTTGCGTGAGGACAGCTGTGGGTTTATGGCCGAGCTGGATGTTGCGAATGGGCTCGTGCGGCAGGGGCTTATCTGGACGTTCACTCCATAGAATTCGTAACTGCGCATCCCCCCGACTCGGGCTGGCATAGGTTACCTTGATGATGTTGGCGCCCTTGTTGAGACGGACGATCTTGGTGATGGCAGCGGGGCCGACTCCGGTAATGCCTTTGAGATCGAGGAGAACTGTGTTGTTCAATTCCAGCTTCACACCGCCTTTGCCAATGACTTGAAAGGAGTAATCTCCGCGCAAGTCAATTTTTATGAACCCCTCAAAGATGGCGGTGAAACGGCCATTAGGCAGGAAAGGCGAAGGAGAAAGTCCGGCCGGCACCTGAAGCCAGAGGTTCGGCACCACAGCAGAGGCCTTGGCATCACCAGATTGGTAGGTGACTGCCAGACCCGATTGCAACTCATTTTCCTGTGCGAAAACAACGGGCACCGTTGCAGCAAGACAAATAGCTAAAAATCGACGCATCTACAGGTTGTTGGTTTGTAGCGTGGAATTCGCTGCGTAGCAAGGCGGGCTTATTTTACAACGTGAATCGTATGCATTACCTCGGTTCGGATACTGGTGCCATCAGCCGCTTCGATATTGAACTTGATAAGCTGCTGATCGCATGGGCGAAGATCTTCCACAGATAGCGTCACGGTCTTGCGGTCAGCAGAAACTGCGACGGCTGTAATTTTAACTCCTTCATTTCCTCGTTCCTTAGGATTGCTGACCTTGAAGGTCGGTGATCCATAATTCTGAGTACGCTGATAATTCCATCGGGTGATGGCATAATTCTCTGAGTCCGCTGCCATCTTGGTATCCAACGGTTGTGTAAAGGTAAGATGCACACCGGCCTTATTCACCTTGAGTCCACGCACGGTATATACCTTTTTGCCTGTGTAGCGAACACGATCAAGGCCTGTAATGCGAGCAGCGTTACTCTGCCAGCCCTTCAGACCGGCAACATACAGGTGGCCGTCACTCGGATTAAATCGAGGGCGCATTGCAGATGAGGTAAAGCGCAACGGCAATTTCACCACTCCCCCCTGCATCTGACCAGCCACCTCTTGCTTAAGCACCAGATAGATCGAAGAACGGCCATAGCTGGTATGCAGCAACTCACCCTGAAATGGACCCCACTTATCGCTTGTCACCCAAACCTGACCGCCTCCGGAGTTATCCCAACCCTTGTCCAGCCAACAAAGCGGCTTGTCATGTTTGGGCACGGGTGTTTTGTGTGCGAGTGTTTCTACCCCGTAAAATCCACCGTCACGAATCCAATTAACCGGACACCGTGGCACCCATGAACCTTCGTTATCACCACTGGTCAACTGACCATTTGGGCCAACACCCATCCCGTTGGGAGCACGAAAACCCGTAGCCACCACGGTCATTTGTTTGCCGTACTTATCGATCTTCATAAGGCTACCAGCATGGCGTGAGATGTTGCCATTACCTCCACCTCCACCGAAGCCGCGGCCACCCCCACGAACAGGACCGGCCTTGATCGTATAAAAGTTTCCTTCCTGATCCGTGTGCAAGTCGAATACAAACTCATGGAAACCCTGCGAGCTGGTTATCTCGTTGTTAAAGCTCTCGTAATAGTCGGCTTCACCATCTTTATTCAGATCATGGTAGCGAGTGATTTGATCACGTCCGGAGGTATAAATGACATCGTCCACGATTTTAAGGCCCAACGTCTCAAACCCGCCACTCGCAAAGCGCGCCCACTTCAGATCCTTAAGGTTTTCATTCCTCAATCCAGACACAATCCACACATCACCATCCCAAGTAGATAGTGCTGCTCGATTACCATCACTAAAGAAATCCAGCCCACCAAAACGTACACGGCGATTCCACGGGTTCTTCTCCGGCGAAGTAAGCACATCGGTCACATACGCGCCATCAGGTGTGCTGCTGGCATTCATTCGGCCCTGAGTCACTACAGGATCAGGCCAACGGTTCTTACCCACCTTACGAAAATCAGCCTTGGATGCCACCTTAGCCAAGGCGGCAAATTGGGCGTGATCAGCTTTAGCACCACTCCAGATGCGAATCTCAAATTTTCCCGCTTCGGTGCCTTTGACTAACTTGGCCACCACGCGCTTATTATCCTGCACCTCCAGTTCACTACCCTTGGGCGCATTCATTAGCGCCACTTGCGTGATCTGATTGCCAGCCACCAGAATCGCCACGCCATCGTCCACTCCACCCTTTGCGTTTTCCACTTCGCAAACCAACGTCACTAGATCGGCTGTAATGCCCTCATGTTGAATGCTGCGCAAAAAGACCGTCTGCCCGTCCTTCTCAATGCTTCCAGGCAGCTCAAGAATGCCCACACCGTGCACTGTGTAGCTGAGCACCACTTGGTCATCCATCACATAGTTGCCGCGCCATTGGACATGTTTACGAGGCAATGGCCCAAAAGGCTCAGGGCGAGGATCGGCAAAGGAGCCTTTGTCATCGGCCCAGCCAGCAATGGGCGGGTTCCCGAATTTCTGCGAACCAGCGATGCGCGGACTGGCCCCGTGATTTCCCTTGAAGCTCACCCCATCCTCAGTAATGTAGCCTCCGGTCCAACCCGCTGCCCAACGCAGTAGATCCGTGTCAAAACACATGAAAGCCTCACGCCCAACAATGATGGCCATCCCCTTGTTGGCTACGTTATTCTTGGGAAATTGCGTTCGAATAGCAGCCTTGGTGTAGGGAAAATCCGCCTGCAAATGGCGGGAAAGTTTCTGCTGCCAAGCCGGTTTGTCCTGTGCCAATACCAAGAAGGCCAATGCCACAGCCAATAAGAAAGCAATGCGTTCTTTCATAAGCGTCTGATAAAAACGGACGAGACTAGAGGCGGAATATTCAACGTGGAGGCAAAAGGAGTTGGGTCCGCGCTTGACGGAGGTTTGCTCCGATTCTAATTTGAGCCGCTCCGTGTATCAGCGGATTTTACATTATCGTGAATCTTAAAGTTGAATTAATTGATTTGGGCCCCTGCAAGAAGCAGTTGCGTTTTGAGCTGCCAGCAGCGGATGTGAACGCCGCGTTTGCCACAACAGCCAAGCAATTCCAAAAGCAAGCCAATCTGTCAGGCTACCGCAAAGGAAAGGCACCGATGGCCAAGGTTCAAGCAGAGTTTGCAAGCCAGATTGAAAAACGTGTGCGCGAACAGCTGCTCAACGACTGTTACCGAAAGGGTATTGAGGATAATAATTTAAAACCAATCCTAGAGCCGGATGTCGAGGAAATAGATTTTAAAGAGGGCGTAGACCTAAAATTCATTACCACAGTAGAAACTGAGCCATCCTTCGAATTACCCGACTACAAGGGTTTACCGGCTGAACGACCAAAGGTTGTAATCACGGAGCAAAATGTAGACGACGCGATTGATCGCCTGCGTGATGGGCGCGCTGAATACCAGGATCAGGATCGCGAGGTGAAAGACGGCGACTATGTAAACGTAAGTTTTACAGCAACAAGCGATGGCAAACCACTCACGGAGTTTGCCCCCACCGCACGTGGCATGACCGAACAAAAGAACATGCCACTGCACGTGCATGGCGATGGCGAACATGATCATTTCATCCCGGGCTTCACTCAAAAGCTTATCGGAGCGAAACAGGATGACCAACTCACGGTGGAAGTGACCTTTCCGGACGAATTCCACGCACAGCCTAAACTAGAGGGCATAAAGGCTACCTACGAGGTGACGATAGGCCAGGTAAAGGAGAAGGTGTTGCCTCAACTAGATGATGAATTCGCAAAAGGCTGGGAGGCCGATAATTTGGAGAAACTGCGTGATGGCGTGCGGGAGGATCTGGAAGCCAACCAGAAGGGCGAGGCCAACCGACTCGTACGAATGCAGGCACAAAAAGCCTATGCCGAAAAACTGGACTTTGACATTCCTGAATCGATTCAACAACAGGAATTGCATGCCGCAGTAAACAACATAGTACGTTCACGCCGTTCAGCTGGTGAGACCGAGGAAGATATCGATAATGCCAAGGACCAAATTACCGCCGAGGCCAATGCTGCTACCACCGACAACCTACGCTGGTTTTTCGCCCAAAGATGTATTGCTGAGAAAGAAAAGCTGGAGGTAAGTCGCGAGGAGGTAATCCGTGTGATTGCCATGCAAGCCCAGCAAATGGGCAAGGACCCACAAAAGCACATCAAGGAACTGGCTGATAATAACCAGATTGGCCACATTCAGAATCGACTCTTGGAAGAAAAGGTCATTGACCTTATGGCTGAACACGCCAAAATAACAGAGGTCGAATCACCTGATAAAGCAGAATGCGATGATGAAGACTGTGGCCAAGACCACAGCCACGGGTGATTTTAAACCCGTAACATTAATCACGAAACACAACATGAAATCGCTCTGGACCCTATCGATGCTGCTCGCTCTCTTCTTGACTCTTGGTTGCTCCAAGGATGAGGAGACAAAAACCGAAGCCGAAGGCGGTGATCAAGCTTCAGCCGATGGCAGTGTTGCAACTGGAGAAGGTGGCGAAATGGGACCCGGAGAAGGTGGCGAAATGGGACCCGGAGAAGGTGACCCCGGCGAATTCGGAGGCGATCCCGGCGAATTCGGAGGTGACCCCGGCGAATTCGGGGAAGGCGCCCCAAAAAAACCAAAAAAACCCACCATTGATCCCAACGCTCCCGCCGGCAAGCGCCAGCTTTGGACCTACGGCTCCGGCCGGGCGGACATCGCGAAAATTTACGTCGGTAAGGGCGCTGCGATCCTGCCCAAGAGTTTCGGCAAACCAGCCGAATGGAAAAAGCAGGGTAACTATCTAATTTACACCTACGACAAAATGCGCGTACGGGTCAAAAATAAGGAATATAGTAAAGTCTATTTCATCCTGGAACCCGACCCTCGGGCTGACGGAGGAGCCAAAGTGGTCACCGTGCGCTATGAACCGAAGAGCGGCAATCCCGTTCAACCTACTGGAGGGCTCGGCGGAGAAGGATATCCAAATCCAGGAGGGCTCGGCGGAGAAGGGTATCCAAATCCAGGTGCGCCCGGCGGACCCGGCGGACCCGGCGGTGGATCACCACCAGGATTAAGCAATCCTGGCCCCGGCGGTGGAGGCGGATCACCACCAGGATTAAGCAATCCTGGCCCCGGCGGTGGAGGCGGATCACCACCAGGATTGATTAACCCTGGCCCCGGCGGCGCACCAACTCCGCGCTAGTAACCTAACCAGAATATCCCACCTGCGGGGGGGGATGGATATACTGGGGATTTTTTGCGAGGCTTCGGTCTCGCGTTTTTTTATCTAACGCGAGGCTAGAGTAGTATGGGCTTCGCGGAGTGCATCTTCTGTTGTTTGCCAATCCAGACAGCCATCGGTGATGCTTACGCCGTACTCAAGATTTTCCAGCGGTTGCGGGAACTTTTGCGCACCGGCATTCAGATTGCTTTCCAGCATCACCGCATGGATATTCCGATTGCCGTCCGTAATCTGATTGATGACTTCCTGCAACACCTTCGGCTGGCGACTGGGATCCTTGCTACTGTTACCATGGCTACAATCAATCATGAGCGAGGGCGTCACATTCGCTTTCTCCGCCATGACCACGGCCTCGGCAACATGCTCGGCAGAATAGTTCGAGCCATTGGTGCCTCCCCTCAAAATTATCTGACAATCTGGGTTTCCACTGGTGGTCACCGCACTCGCACGGCCTTCGCGGGTAATACCAAGGAAAGTCTGCTCATTAGTAGCCGCCACGATGGCGTTAACCGCCACAGTACAATCGCCTGCGGTGGAGTTCTTAAAACCCACCGGCATCGATAGACCACTGGCCATCTGCCGATGCGTTTGACTCTCCACTGTGCGTGCCCCGATCGCCGCCCAGCAGAGGGAATCGGCTATGTATTGGGGCGTGATGGGGTCGAGCAACTCCGTGGCGGTGGGCAATCCGAAGTCGAGCACTTCACCGAGAAACTGGCGCGCAATGTGAAGGCCAGCAGGAATGTCGCAGGTGCCATTGAGCTGCGGATCCATGATGAGCCCTTTCCAACCGGTGGTGGTACGGGGTTTCTCAAAATATACCCGCATCAGGATGAGCATACGATCTTTCAACTCAGCAGCCAGTGTCGCTAATTTTTTCGCATACTCTCGCCCACTCTTTAAATCATGAATCGAGCACGGGCCCACCACCACGATAAGGCGCGAATCCGTGCCATGAATGATGGCATGCAGCTCACGGCGCGCTTGCTCTACAAATTCTGTTTGTGCCTCTGTTCGTGCCAGCTCCGCCACCAGCTCGGCCGGGCTTGGCAGTGCCTCAGAAGAAACAACTCGAAGATCGGTTACCTGTTTCACAGAACGCAAATAGAAAGTCCAACAGTGCCCGCTTGTAAAGCTTCACTTCACCAGTCGCCGATGCATCAGCTTTATTGCCAACCAGCCCAACGCCCCCACTGCCAGCAGCACATACACGATATGGACGACCAATAACGGCGGGGTGAGATCCAGGCAGGCGCCACGAATCAGCGCGCACACGTGCGTCAGCGGGAAAACCATCGCGAATTGGCGTACCAAATCGGGCAGTTGTTCCAGAGGAAAAAAAGTGCCACTGAAGAGGAACATTGGGAAGATGAGCAGGAACACCGGCAGATTGAAGGCTTCAATCTTGGGTGACAACGCCGTGACGATAATGCCGATCGAAGAAAACAATAACCCACCCACCGCTGCCAATGGCAGAATCCAAAACGCCGACGGCCACACCGGCAAATCAAAAGCCGTAAGCATGCCCAGCATGATTGTGCCCGCACCGAAGGCCTTGGTGGCACCCCAAAGCAATTCTCCAGCAATTACGTCCTCCACCAGCAACGGCGTTGCAATCATCGCGTCAAACGTGCGTTGATAATACATCCGCACAAACGACGAATAAGTGGTTTCAAAGAAGGACCAAAACATCACCGCTACCGCCACCACACCGGGAGCAACAAATTTTAGGTAGCTCATTTCGTGGCCTTGGAATGAAAACTCCTTCACCATCCCACCGATGCCAAAACCGAAAGCCAGCACATAAAACACTGGTTCCAGAAGCGGAGGCAGGAAGTTGGTGTACCACGTGGTGAGCAGCACCTCACCGTTGCGGCGCCACACATGCAGCGCTCGCCAAGAGATATTACTGAGCTTCGCGGTGTGCATGTCAGTCCTTCAATGCGCGCCCGGTACGGCGCAGGAATACATCCTCAAGCGTGGCGTGGCGAATTTGGCGATCCTGTTCTGGGAAACGTGACTCGATGGCATGCGCCACCTCGCCACCTACACGGTCGCAAATGTACAATCGACCCTCGACCGACTCCATTGGCCAGTCCTGTTGCTCGATAAATTCACGCGCCGCATCCGTGACGTTCCAAAGCTCCACTACTTCCTGACCCACTTCGTTTTGCACCAACACGGCTGGCTCACCCTCAAGCAGGATTTTACCCTCGTTCATCACGATCACTCGGTCGGCCAGCTGGCTCGCTTCCTCCATGTAATGCGTGGTGAGCAGCACCGTGATGCCGGCTTCGCGCATATGGCGCGCGCGTTGCCAAATGAGCTGCCGTGCCTGCGGATCAAGGCCGGTGGTGGGTTCATCTAGTACCAGCAGTTGCGGCTCATTGAGCAAGGCGCGTGCAAGCATCAGCCGCCGCTTCATACCGCCAGATAGTTCCATGATGGTGCCGTGAGCCTTTTCCGTGAGGCCCACCATTTCGAGCAACTCATCCGCGCGCCGCGCCGCGAGGTTTTTTTCCATTCCAAAATAGCGCGCGAAGACAAGCAGGTTTTTACGCACGGAAAAATCCGGGTCTAGATTATCCTCCTGCGGGCAAATGCCCATCAACGACTTGACCACACGAGTTTCCTTCGCCACGTCGCGCCCAAACACTCGGATGCTGCCATCGGTGATGGGGCTGAACCCGGTCAGCATTCGAATGGTAGTCGTCTTGCCCGCGCCATTGGGGCCGAGCAACGCCACGCATTCTCCGACGGCTACGTCGAAGTCAATGCCATCGACCGCCGTGAAGTCACCATAGTGCTTCACGAGGCCGCGAACTTCAATGGGCGGGGGATCGGGCACGCGGAAAAACTAGCAGCCTTCTTGCAACCCCCGCAACACTTCGGGGTCACGCACATCCACCCAACGACCGGCAATCTCCAGTCCCGCGACGGGCTCCTCCGAATTGAGCATCGAGGTCAACGCGTCCGTCAGCTCATACTCTCCGCGCGGCGATTTTTTCAAACGCGCTGTGTGATCAAACAGGGTCGGAATGAAAATATGAATGCCCGCATTGTACCAAGCCGTATCGCCCTCCTTTAACCGGCCCGCCGCACGTAGTTCATCCAATTGTGCAGTTGTGGGTTTTTCCACGAGATGATTGAGATGAAATTTTTCATCGAAGAAAAATAGCCCGCCCTTCGTAACATCCTCACTCCCTGTCACCGTCACTAGACCTGTAAAATCACCCTCTCCCCATCGCTTCAGCATTCGCCGATACGTCTCCATTTTTACGAGAATATCTCCATAAGTTAGCAAAAACGGTTTGTCGCCCACAAAATCCTTCGCCAACTCCGGAGCCTTCCCAGTCCCATCCTGCACCTGCTGTCGCACATAGCTAATGGCTACGTCCCAATGTGACCCGTCACCAAAATAGTCTTCTATCACTTCCGCCTTCCACCCCACAATGATGCAAAATTCCGAGATACCCGCTCCACATAGCCCGGTGATGATGTGCTCGAGAATCGGCCGACTCTCAACCTGTAGCATCGGTTTGGGCAACCCATCAGTTAGGTCGCCCATGCGAGTGCCCTTGCCAGCGGCGAGAATAACGGCCTTCATTTTGGGTTACTTCGCCTTGCCCTGACTGGCCACGGCTTCCATCGCAGCCTTCACGGCCTCCTCGTCGCCGAGATAATAATTCTTGATGGGTTTCAAATCATCATCAAGCTCGTACACCAACGGCATGCCGGTGGGAATATTGAGCTTAAGCACGGCTTCTTCTGACAACCCATCAAGATACTGCACCAAGGCCCGGAGGCTGTTGCCGTGGGCGACGATGATCACTCGTTTGCCCTCTTTGATTTCCGGTACGATAGACTCATGCCAATAAGATAAAAACCGCTCAACGGTATCCTTCAGGCATTCGGTCAAAGGAAGCTCATCTGAGGTAAGGTTGGCATACCGTGAATCATGGCCAGGATAACGCTCGTCATCTTTTACTAATGCCGGAGGCGGTATATCGTACGAACGCCGCCAGACCAACACCTGTTCCTCTCCGTGTTTCTCGGCGGTCTCCGCCTTGTTTAAACCCTGCAACGCCCCGTAGTGGCGTTCGTTGAGTCGCCAGTCACGCTGTACTGGCAACCACATCTGGTCAAGCTCATCAAGCGCAATCCACAACGTACGGATGGCACGTTTCATCACGGAGGTGTGAGCCTTGTCAAAAACAAAACCGTTTTCCTTGAGAACACGTCCGGCCGCCTTGGCTTCTTCACGACCCTGATCGGTGAGATCCACATCGTGCCACCCGGTGAATCGATTTTCCAAATTCCATTGAGACTGACCGTGTCGAAGTAAAACCAATTTATGCATGGACCGGACTCTAGCTATACGGCTGGATACTGTCAGCAAAAACTAAATGAACTTGGAGATACACTCTTTTGATGCTGCAATTCCGCCGTGGATGACAAGTTTACATCTTTGACTGAGTCCGCTGGATTATTGGATCTATCCAATCGATCAAGGTTGTGTCTACTGGGTGCGGACCGGGTGAATTTTCTGCACGGCCAAGTAACCAACGACATTAACGGTCTTGCAGAAAATTCCGGCTGCTATGCCGCACTGGTGAATGCTAAAGGCAAGATGGAGAGCGACATGTTTGTCTATCGACTGGAAGAGGAACTTCTTCTTGATTTTGAACCGAATCTGACTGAGCCCGTGCAATCACGACTGAAAAAATTTATTATCACAGAAGACGTGGAGGTGGTCAATGTGGCCCCTCATTTTGGCTTATTAAGCATCCAAGGACCAGAGGCTATCGAGGTGTTGGAAGCACTAAAATTACCCGTGCCGCAGGAGAATTACACACTGGCAAAAACGGAGGATGAAATTTATATTATAAATCAGCCTCGGCTGGGCACAATCGGTTTCGATTTGTTTATGCCGGTCGATTCGCTGGATGAATTGAAATCGTGCCTGACAGAATTTGTACCACTTTGCGGTGAAGCCGCCTTTGACCATGCGCGCATTTTAGGAACTATTCCACGGTTTGGACAGGACATCACTGAGAGCAACCTCGCGCCCGAAGGAGGCATTGAGCCTCGAGCCATCAGCTACGCTAAGGGCTGCTATATCGGTCAGGAAATCATCGCGCGCATTCGTACTTACGGGAAGGTTAACCGGATTCTCCGCGGCCTTAGCCTGGATGGCGTGGCAGTCGAAGGTGATGAAATTTTTTCCGGTGACAAAAAGGTAGGTGTTCTCTCAAGCGTAACTACAGAGCCAAATGTAGCTTTGGCCATCATCCATCGAGATGCCATTGAGCCAAGTACTTCATTACGAGTGAACACAAAAAATGGCAACGTCACGGCCAAAGTCGCCACGCTGCCCTTTGAAAGATTCGCAGTCTAGAAGTCCACTAAGGCCACATCAAACACGAGTGTGGCAAATGGCGGAATCACGCCACCGGCCCCACGTTCACCGTAGGCGAGTTTATGCGGGATGATCAGGATTCGCTGTTCTCCCTTCTTCATCTCCGCAAGCGCCTCATCCCAGCCCGGAATAACCCGTCCCGTTCCGACTGGAAACTTAAGTGGCGTTCCACGATCACGCGAGCTGTCAAACTTGGTGCCATCAGCCAATGTTCCAGTGTAGTGAGCAGAAATCGTCGTTCCTTTTTCGGGGGGATTGCCTTTACCCTTTTGCACCACAATGTAGCGCAATCCGGTCTTGGTGGTAACCACATCTGCTTTGTGATTTTTCTTGAGATCAGCAATTAGTTTTTCAATTTGTTCTGCTTCCTTTTTCATACGAACCTCGAATTTTACTGTCTTGGATTTTTCTTTATCTGTAATAATTTTTTTATAATGTGCCTCATCCCCCTTAAACGCCTTGGCCTTGTCACCCACACGAATTATTTTCACGCTGTTAAGCTTGTCGCCTTTGGCGACGGCATCAACCACTTTTTGATCGGCTGGGCCAACCACTTGGCCAAACACCGTGTGCTTTCCATCAAGCCAAGGGGTCGCCTTGTGAGTGATGAAAAACTGGCTGCCGTTAGTAGCTGGACCCGAGTTAGCCATAGAAAGAATGCCAGGGCCTGTGTGTTTTAAAGTGGGGTCAATCTCGTCGGCAAACTTGTAGCCCGGACCACCTGTTCCAGTGCCCTGCGGACAGCCACCCTGAATCATGAAATTTGCAATCACACGGTGGAAATTAAGCCCGTCATAGAATTTTGTGCCCTTGGGCTTGTTCGCAATTTTTGTTCCCTCAGCAAGGCCAACAAAATTCGCAACCGTTAGCGGTGTTTTTTCAAACTCCAGCTTCAACGTGATCTTGCCCTTTGTGGTGTTCATCTCGGCATAAAGGCCGTCCTTCAATTCTGCCGCTTGTGTTGTGGGCGTGGCATACAACGCCGACAATGCGGCCAAAGTAAACAGGGTGTTACGCATAGCCCCTCAATCAAAGCGGATTAGCAGAGGGAGGCGAGTCTTTTCTTCGCACCATATAAACTACGGGTGCAATAATTTTACGAGGCAAAGCACTATTATCTAGAAATCCACCAGCTCAACATCAAAAATGAGAGTTGAGTTCGGCGGAATGGTTGGCGGGCGACCCTGCGCACCGTAGGCCAGATCGGGGGGGATGATCAAAGTTCGTGTTTCGCCTTTTGCCATATCGGAAAGGGCCTCATCCCAACCAGAAATGACTTGCCCTTCTCCCACAACAAATTCGATCGGTTGCCCTCTTTTGACCGAACTATCGAACACTTCCCCGTTCAAGAGTTTACCTGTGTAATGGGCCTTGATCTTTTTACCTTTGCCTGACTTGTTGCCGACACCAGCCTTGGTTACCAAATATTTCAGTCCGGACTTGGTGGTCACCAATTCTGCTTTAGGATATTTCATTTTCAGCTTGGCGATGACCGCCTCGATCAACTTTTTATCGGACTGCACATCGGCCAGTTCCAGCTCAAAAACCAGCGTGGAGAACGGAGGGACTTCCGGCCCCGCACCAGCCTCACCAAAGCCCAGCTCGTGCGGAATAACAACTGTACGGTGCTCTCCCTTTTTCATCCCAGCGAGACCTTCCTGCAAGCCTTTCAGGGGCATATCAACACCGGCAGGAATCTCCAACGGGGTCTTATTTTTACGTGTGTCGTCGATCACCTTGCCATCGGCCAATTTAAACACCAAGTTAATCGTCAACTTATCACCCTTAGCTGGGGTATCTCCTTCACCAGGTTTAGTGATGATGTATCTCAATCCGTTCGTGGCTGAAATCACATTCGCGCTATGTTTCTTGACTAAATCAGCAAGCAAAGCTTCCACCTGTTCCTCTTCTTTTTTCATACGTGCAGCAAACTTGGCTTGCTCTGCTTTCCTACGCTCGGATTGGCTTTTTTCATTTTCCTCAGCGTGCTTCTTGAAGTGCACTTCGTCACCCTTGAACGCCTTTGCCTTTTCCCCGATGCGAATGATTTTCACACTTTTAATCTTATCACCCTTAACGATTGCATTCACAACTGCCTGGTCCGTAGGTCCAACCACGCTCCCAAACACGGTGTGTTTACCATCCAGATGAGCAGTAGCACGATGCGTGATAAAAAACTGACTGCCGTTGGTCCCGGGGCCGGCATTAGCCATTGAAAGGATACCGGGACCGACATGCTTTAAAGTGCCATCAATCTCATCTGCGAACTTATAACCTGGGCCACCCGTCCCTGTTCCCTGTGGGCAGCCCCCTTGAACCATGAAATCGGCAATCACACGGTGAAAGCTTAGCCCATCATAATAGGGCTTACCTTTTTGATCCTCAGGCGCACTTCCGTCTGTAGAATAATGCTTGGTCCCTTCTGCAAGTCCAACAAAATTTCCGACTGTAAGCGGCGTTTTTTCAAACTCCAGTTTCAAACGAATCTTGCCCTTAGTGGTATCCATCTCCGCATACAGGCCTTCTCCGAGGGGCACTGGTATCTGCTTTGACTCGTTAGGCTTTATCGGAGACTCGGGCAGTGAGGCTTTCTTGGAATTACCGGTGGGTGCCGGCTCTTTTTGCCCACAGCCTAGTAATAATAGTACAATCGACACAGGCAACGAGAATGCGGAAGCTTTGGGAAAAAACATGTTGAGCATAGCGGTTGAGTCAAATCGGATTGAGCAACGATGGCGAGCCTTTTTTATGTTTTGTCTTGGCAAACTGGCCTTCACACGCGAATTTGCAGCCCATGAGTAACTCAAGCCTAAACGATGGCCTTTACGCCGAGATGAACACCTCCAAAGGCAAAATTCTCCTACAATTGGAATTTGAAAAAACGCCGCTTACAGTCGGAAATTTTGTTGGACTTGCAGAAGGCACCAAAGATTTTGACACTTCGAGCCGCACCCCAGGCCAACCCTATTATGATGGTTTGACCTTCCACCGCGTAATTCCGGACTTCATGATTCAGGGTGGATGTCCCGATGGAGTCGGCAGCGGAGGCCCCGGTTATGAATTTGAAGATGAAATCGATGCCTCCTTGAAACATGATGGCCCCGGTATCCTTTCAATGGCTAATGCCGGCCCCGGGACCAACGGCAGTCAGTTTTTCATTACACATTGTGCTACTGCTCATCTGGATGGCAAGCACACCGTGTTTGGCCGAGTAATAGAAGGGCAAGACGTGGTAGACGCCATTGAGAAAGATGACATAATCGAGACGGTGAAGGTTATTCGCCAAGGGTCGCCCGCCGAGGAATTCTCTGTTGGGGAATGACCGAGAACGAACAGGCTGCCCTAGAGAAGGCGCTTCAGCAATTTGGGGTGCCCGCGGAGAAAGCACCGGATATGGCTGCCCAACTCGATAAACGCGCCCAGCAACTCGCCGAAACTGGGGGCCGCACCTACGAACAAGCCCTCATGCATCTGCTGCAGCTCATGAAAACCGCGCACGAGGAACGCGATCAACACCATGATTGACGAAATTCGAAAATGGGAAAAGCGCGGCAGCAAACTGCTGGGAGATCATCGCATTTTTAAACTCCGTGAGGATCAAGTCATCAATCCTCGTACCGGCAAGGAGCACAACATGGTGATCCTTGATTGCCCCGACTGGGTGAACATCGTAGCCCTAACGCCCGACCGCGAGGTAGTGATGATCAATCAATACCGGCATGGCACCGAGACGGTGGAGCTGGAAATCCCCGGTGGCATGATGGACCCAGGCGAGACCGACCCTGTGGCCACTGCTCTTCGCGAATTGCAGGAAGAAACCGGCTACACCGGCGAGAACGCCCGGATTATCGGCGAGTGCTTTGCCAACCCCGCCATTATGAACAACCGCGTCCACACCATACTCGTGGAGAACTGCCGCCCCACCCACGAGGTGCAATTGGATGACGGAGAAGATTTAGCCACACATCTTGTGCCTGCGGATGATCTGCCGAGACTGGTAAAGGAACAAAAAATTCAGCACTCCACCATCGTTGCCGCCCTGCACTATTTTGTGTTGGAGCCGTAGGGTTGCCTACTGATCAAACCGCACTTGCTGCACCATACCATTTGAAAACCCAAACCATGCGGTGCTGTATTTGTTGCCTTGGGCATCGGTAATGTTCATTCCAATGTATCCCCACCATTCCCCTTGTGTCTTGTCCGGTTTACCAAAGACCTGCTGGACAACCGCCTGTGTTTTACCCGTGTAAATGCGGTCAATGGATTGTTGGTTTACTCCCACTGTCCAAGCAAAGACCTTGCCGCGCGGAATAACCACAGGAGCCTTGGCGCCGGGCACACGACCGGTGTGTTGTGGGTTCTGGCCACGCATGGGCCACGGGCTTTTGGCTTGCCCTCTGGAGTCGGTCTTAAGGGCATAGAGCTCGTCATCATTTGACCCGACGTAAACTGTGCCATCTGGCCCAATGGCGGGGGAGGATTTTACCTCATCTCCCGTTTCAAATTCCCATAGCTTAACCCCACTCTTGCCATTGATGGCATAGAGCTTTTTGTCATATGACCCAACGTAAACCGTGCCATCAGAGCCGATGGCGGGGGAGGATTTTACCTCAGCTCCCGTTTCTAATTCCCAGGTCTTGACCCCAGTCTTTCCATTAAT
>CBFHWX010000055.1:0-18175 GCA_965659445.1 Limisphaerales bacterium
GAAGCGGCGGCTGGTTCGGGGAAAGGAATTGAGTTTGGATGGATGACTTGGCTCAAGGGCAGCATTGTCCCCGGTTTGGCGAGCTTGCTTCTGCTTCCGTGGTTTTTGTTCAAGCTACTTAAGCCGGAGCTGCAGGATGCGAAGGCAGCTCAAAATAAGGCCAAGGAGCAGCTGTCTGAAATGGGGGTTTGGGCGCGCGGTGAAAAAATCATGTTAGGAGTCTTTGTTCTGCTGCTGGTTCTATGGGCCTCAGGCAAAGTTCACGGGATGCATACGGGGGTTGTGGCGTTAGTTGGTGTTTTGGTCCTGCTATTGACGGGTACAGAAAAATGGGAAGACATTACCGGTAACTAGGAAGCGTGGGATGCGATGATTTGGTTGGGAGGTATGGTGTGCATGGCGGGGCTACTCAAGGAGCACGGTTTCATCGGTTGGTTTGCCAACACAATGGAAGGAAAAGTCTCTGGGATGGGAGCACTGGCGACAGCTCTGGCTTTGGCCTTGGTCTATTTTTATTCGATGTACAGTTTCTCCATGCTAACCGGGCATATCACCGCCATGGTTGCGGCCTTTCTAGCCTTGGCAATTGCTGCTGGAGCTCCTCCTATGTTAATGGTGGCACTTCTCGCCTATTTTTCGAATTTGTGCGGATGTTTGACCAATTATTCAACGGGGCCAGTGGTCATCTACTCGGGCTTTGGTTATGTGCCGGTGGCCAGGTGGTTTAAGATCGGTTTTATCGTTTCACTCTTTCACTTGGTCGTGTGGTTGGGAGTGGGATTACCTTACTGGAAGCTTCTGGGTTGGTGGTAAAGTTCCACCAAGAGTTATTTCACCGAGAGAACGGTGTAGTTGCGTTTACCTTTGCGTAGCAGTAGATGTTTATCAAAGAGCAGTGAATCGGTGGTGATTTTTAGTTTAAGATCTGACTGACGTTGGTTGTTCAGGTTCAGTCCGCCACCTTGCAGATCCTTGCGGGCTTGGCCGTTGGATTGGCAGAGACCGCTGGTAACAAATAGCTCCAAGATGGGCATCCCTTCGCCTTCAAGCTCGGCATTCTCAATCTCCACGGTGGGTACTTCACCAACGATTTCATTAAAAGTGCTCTCGTTGATTCCCTCAAGCTCGCCACCGAAAAGAATCTTGCTCGCTTTCTGCGATTCAGAAGTTGCCTCTTCACCATGGATGAGATTGGTCATGGCCACCGCGAGGGCGGTGTGTGCGGCTCGGGCGCTGGGGTTTTCTTCGTGTTGCTTTTCCAGCGCCTCAATTTCTTCGCGTGAAAGGAAGGTGAAATATTTTAAATAGCGGATGGCATCGCGGTCATCGGCGCGAATCCAGAACTGGTAGAATTTGTAGACACTAGTGCGTGCAACATCCAGCCACACTGCGCCTGCCTCGGTCTTGCCAAACTTGCTTCCATCAGCATTAGTGATGAGCGGCAGCGTGAGACCGAAGATTGTCTGGTTGAGCTTGCGCCGCGAGAGCTCAATGCCAGCAGTGATATTGCCCCATTGGTCACTGCCTCCAATTTGCAGGTCGCAGTCGTTTTCTTTTTTGAGGTGATAAAAATCAAAAGCTTGCAGCAACATGTAGGAGAACTCTGTGTAGCTGATTCCCGCATCGCGGTTTTCCATACGGGCGCGTACGCTTTCCTTGGCGACCATGTTGTTGACGGTGAAGTGCTTGCCGATATCGCGTAGGAAATCGAGAAGAGTGACTTCATCCGTCCAGTCAGCGTTGTCCAGCAGTTGAGCCGGATTTTTGGTTGTCTCAAAATCAAGTAGCTTTTTGAGTTGCTTCTTTACGCTGGCAATGTTGCTAGCGAGGGCTTCGCCGGTGAGCAGGCTCCGCTCGGCTGACTTACCACTTGGATCACCAATGGCTCCTGTGGCTCCCCCAGCCAGTGCTATGGGGATGTGTCCTAGATTCTGAAACCGACGTAGAGCAATGAGCGGCACTAGGTTGCCCACGTGGAGGCTGTCGGCGGTGGGGTCAAAGCCGCAGTAGAGCACGACCGGCTTTTCTCCCAAGCGCTTGGTCAGCGCATCCGTATCGGTGCAGTCATTGATCAGTCCGCGCCAAGCCAGTTCATCGAGAATGCTCATGGGAGGCGCATTAACGCCGAGCGGCGCGGTGGGGACAAGAAAAACCCTATTTCCCGTCAATCATCTGCTTCAGGTGCTGCATGGAGACGGTGTTCTTGAAGACCATTTGCAGGTTGTCTTTCACGCCGTTCTTCACGCTGTAGTAGGTGCTTTGAGTGTTGTTCACGCTGGCAATTACAGCACCAAACTCGTTGAACACCGGTGCGCCACTGGAGCCCTTGGCGAAGTCGGCAGTGATGGCGATCATGCTGCGTGGGCCTTCCTTTCGTTTGCTGTCGAGATATTTGCGGGAAATAATTCCTTCGCTGAGTACGTAAAAATGACGGTCAGGATGGCTGAATACACGGATCTTGCCGCCCAGTGGGGCGTCAGCGGGTTGGGTGGAGACGGGTAGGGGAGTGTAGCCTTTTCCCTTGGCCCGAAGGATGACGAGATCGGTGCGTTTGTCGGCAGCAAGCACCTCGACCACCGGCGCGATGCGACCGTCGCCAGTCATAATCACGATGGTATCATTATTCGCATTGTCCACGACATGGTAACTGGTACAAAAGGCGCCGTCTGCGGTAAGCATGAAACCGCTGGCGGCGCCGCTGTGCCAATTGGGGCAGCGTTTGCATTTGTAGAGGCCAGAGACCACCAGCACGCCTTTGCGATAACGCTGGGCAGTTTCAGCTGCGGTGAGGCGTTGTTGGCCGGGCTTGGGCAGCTGTATGTTGCATTTCTTGCGGTTCAGTTGCTTGAGCAAATCGGCGGCCTTAATAGAGTCTTCGGCGTCACGAAGTTCAATTGAATTGAGGTTGATTTCGGCCAGCAAACGGTGGTCATCAATTACTCCGCCAGGGAGAATGGCGCGGCTCATGCGGAACTCAGCTGCGTGAAGCAGTGTGGTGGCGGCTAACAGGGCGAAGAAATATGTCGTGCGCATGTGTTGTATGATCCCTTTTGGCATAGATACTGCAATAAAAAAGGTGGGCCGAGGAGCACTACGAAGGGGGATCAGTTCTCCTCCTTTTCCTCGGGAGCGGCGTCCTCCTTTTCCTCGGGAGCGGCGTCCTCCTGATCGGGGGTTTGTTCGAGGGCGTCAAAGGCGTGCTCAAGAGCCACGAGATCCTCGCCTGGCTTGAGCTGGTCTAGTTGTTCGGCTGCTTTCTTGATCTGCTCTTCGTCATACTCAGCTGCCTTGATGGAGAGGCCGATACGGCGGTCGCTGCGGTCGATCTTGATGATACGCGCCTCCACTTCCTGGCCCACGTCGAGAGCGTTCTTGATCTTGTCGACGCGCTCCTCACTGATTTGAGAGCTCTGCACAAGCCCTACCAGGTCGTGCTCCAGCCCCACAAATGCTCCAAAACTAGCAAGCTTGGTGACTTTGCCTGTAACGAGTTGTCCCACCTGATAAAGTGTGTTGATGGCTTCCCACGGGTCCTCCGAGAGCTGCTTAATGCCGATGGAGATGCGCTGGTTTTCCTTGTCCACTTCGAGGACTTGAGCCTCGATCTCGTCGCCTTTTTGGAGAAGTTCAGAGGGATGGTTGATTTTCCGAGTCCAGGAGAGGTCACTCACGTGGATCATGCCGTCTAGGCCTTCTTCAAGTTCCACAAACGCTCCGTAGCTGGTGAGGTTGCGTACCTTGCCTTTGACGTGCGTGCCCACGGCATACTTCTCCTCGGAGGCATCCCACGGGTTGTCGTCGAGCTGGCGAACGCCGAGGCTGATCTTTTGTTCGTCCTTATTGACACCCAACACAACAGCTTCGATTTCCTGGTCCTTCTCCAAAACCTCCGACGGCTTGGTGTGTTTCTTGGTCCAGGAAAGTTCAGTGACGTGCACCAGTCCCTCGACACCCGGCTCGAGTTCCACAAATGCACCATAGGAAACAAGGTTGACCACTCGGCCTTTGATCTTGGTGTTCACTGGGTACTTGCTCTCGATAAGCTCCCAAGGGTTTTGAGTCGTTTGCTTGAGACCAAGGGAGACGCGCTCTTTTTCCCTGTTGATGTCGAGCACGACCACGTCCAGTTCTTCGCCGACGGTGACCAACTCGCTCGGGTGATTGATGCGACCCCAACTCATGTCGGTGATGTGCAGCAATCCGTCAAGACCGTCGAGGTCAATGAAGGCGCCGAAATCGGTGATGTTCTTTACCTTGCCCTTGATAACCACGCCCGGCGTCATGTTCTCGAGGATCTCTGAACGCTTTTCGGCTCGTTTTTCCTCGATCATTTCGCGCCGTGAGAGAACAATGTTCTGCCGCTCCAAATTAAGCTTAACAATCTTGAATTCCATTTTCTGGCCAACGAGCGCGTTCAAATCCCTCGGTGGTACCACGTCGATCTGTGAGCTGGGTAGGAATGCTTCTACGCCGATGTTCACCATGAGACCGCCTCGGACCACTTCCTTAACGCGACCTTCGATCACTTTGCCTTCTTCGCAAATCGAATTGATTTTGTCCCAGTTCTTCTTGAATTCCGCGCGTTCGTGGGACAATTCCACCTGGCCCTCCCGATTTTCGAGCACTTCGATGAGCACTTCGATCTTGCTGCCAATATCCGGCTTGTTATCCTCGTCAAATTCGTTCAGCGGCACCGTGCCTTCACTCTTGTAACCGATATCCACGACCACTTCCTTGGTCCGAACCTCAATCACGGTTCCCTCTACAATTTTGTCTGCCGAAAAGCTTGTTTGGCTCTTCCCGAAAGCTTCTTCCATCGTCAGCATTAGCTGTGAATCCTTTGTGAAAAACAAGACTATGAAATTAGCCTTGCCTAGAAAACCACCGTTTTTAAGCGTTAAATTGCGCCATGAACCCAGTGGGTTGTTGTTAATAACCTGTTAACATTATGTTAACGCCCTTACTGAATCACCGCACTCACGGGATTCGGACGAGCGGGGAAAATACGCTCAAATTGTCTGAATGCAAGGCTTTTTTATGGGAATGTAAGGGCTACACCGTCCGGCCAAATTTCTTTTCGAGTTCCGCATAGCTCATCTCAATCAGTGTTGGGCGACCGTGAGGGCAGGTGTAAGGCATGGTACAGTGGCGTAGATCCTCCAATAGTTTTTCCAGTTCCGGTCCCACCAGCAGATCATTGGCCTTGATGGCGTGACGGCAGACGGTTTTGATTACCATGTCCTCTCCGAGTCGCATTGAGTTTACGCCTTGGCCGGACGCTTTCAATTCATCCACCAACGACAGGACATATCCCTTCGCATCTTTCACCTTTACGAACGGAGGCAAGGCGTCCAATAAAAATGTTTGCTCGCCAAATACGCTCAATCCCACACCCAGACGGGTCAATGTCTCCAACCGCTCTGACACAAACTGCGCGTCCTTAGGTGGCAACCCTAATGTCTCGGGCAATAATAACTTTTGCGACGCGGTTTCCTGTTGTTCCATTTGCTCGAGCATCTGCTCGTACAACACACGCTCATGTGCCGCATGTTGATCCATGAGTACCATGCCACGATCCGACTCAAGCACAACATACAGTTTTCCCACCACGCCAAGAATCCGAAGTGCCACGGTAAGTAGCGGCTGCGCTGCTGCTGCGGCAGGTTGGGGACTGCTGGTTGAAGGCTGAGGAACAAGTGGTGCAGCAGCTTCCCTTGGCGTGGGCGCGGGTGGCTCGGAGAAGCCCATATTCAAGGGTTTTTGTTTATCTGTCGGTTCTGCAGCCACATTCACTACCTGCAATCCGAAATCCGATTCCTGGCTTGTCACTTCCGTTTTCTGAGAATGATAATTCGCCAATCCTTCCCGTACGGCATCGGCAACAAATCGGCGAACTTCGCGTTCTCGATGAAATTTCACCTCTCGCTTGGCCGGATGAATATTCACGTCCACCTCGCCCGGATTAATCTCGAGGAAGAGGCAGCACACGGGATATTTCCCCTTCATTAACGCCGTGTGATAGCCTTCGCGTAACGCCATCCCCAGCCCTACGTTGTCAACAGGTCGGTGGTTAACGAATACGTGCTGATTCCCTCGATTACTGCGGCTTACGCCAGGCGCACCGATAAAGCCCCAAATGCGGCACGCCTTCGCCGGCGCATCCTCTGCATCAAACGCTCGTCGATTCAATTCTCCCGAGCAGTCGATTTCAATTAGTCGTAGCCCATCGCCCCATAACGCCCGGAGCCGTGTCTCAAGCGCGGCCGCGCCTGTACCCGTCTCCGTCGGTAGCCTCCAGATTTCCCGATCGTTATGCCGAAAGGTGAATGTCACTTCCGGATGCCCCAGCGCCATCAGCGTGAGCACATGCTGCACGTGGGATCGTTCGGTTTCCTCAGTGCGAAGAAATTTACGTCGGGCAGGTAGATTGTAAAATAGCGAGCGTGTCTCAACTTCGGTGCCCAGTGTCGCGCCGGCTTCCTTTACGGAAATCATTTTGCCGCCGTTGATGTTGATTTGTGTGGCTGCTTCAGAATCCGCTATGCGTGTGGTTAGCTTAAATCGGCTCACACTCGCAATACTAGGTACCGCTTCCCCGCGAAAGCCCATCGTGTCAATCGACGCCAAATCCTCCGCCCGCGTGATCTTACTTGTCGCATGTCGCTCAAGACTCATCAGAGCATCATCGCGGCTCATGCCGTGGCCGTCATCCGTTACACGAATGAGGCTGCGTCCTCCGGCTTTTACCTCCACCGTAATTTTCTTTGCTCCGGCATCAAGTGCATTCTCCACCAGCTCCTTTACCACGCTGGCGGGGCGCTCAACCACTTCACCTGCGGCAATCTGGTTGGCCACCTGTTCGGATAGCAGCTTGATGCGGTTCACAGGCACATCATTCCGTGACCCCATGAGGCTGTCCACGCCAACTTGTGGACAGGCCTTTCCTCCCACGCGCTTGACCCTTGGCAACGAAGTCGGTAGGTTCGCGCCCCAACGGTGGCCGTAGCTCAGTTGGTAGAGTCCCAGATTGTGATTCTGGTTGTCGCCGGTTCGAGTCCGGTCGGTCACCCCATTTTAATCCGGAAAGCCGGGTTATTCTTCGCATTTGTTCCAAGCGCTAGTCGGGCATAAAATGCTTGTGCAATTTTTGCCTGTTGCATAGATCGTGTTGTCAGGGCATGGATACGCCCTAATACAGTTGCCCGTTCCCATGGACATTTTTATCGGCAAGAAAGGATTGGTTTTTGGCCCGTATTATCCGGATGAAGTCCGGAAGCGAATGGATGAGGCTCGGCTCGATGGCAGCGAGTTGGCATGGCATGAAGGCCTGGAGGGTTGGACTGATGTCAAAATGGTGGTCAATGGGGTGGCTCCCAAAGAGAGCAAACCTGCCCAAAGGCAAGAGATGGTCGAGGCGGTGCCTTTGGATGAGAAAACCCGTGAGCAGGTTCGCCAGGTCAAGGAGCTGATTGCTGATGACGATCCGGATGCTGCATGGCAGTGGATATATTCGCTCAACAACTCGCGAATTTACGAGGAGCTAGTTAAAGATTGCCCTGTTGATAAAGACGCATCTGTCAGTGTGCCGGATTATTTGAACAAGAACGGTGATCTGTTCATCAAGCTTCTGGTCAATCTTCCCGAATCTGCACAGGTAAAAACCGAGCTCACGCAGTTAACGGTGCTTAAATTGGGAGGCAATAGGATCACCGATGTGGATGCCTTGGCCGGGTTCACGCAGTTGGAGAGACTTGATCTGGCAGGCAACCAGATTACTGATGTGGGAGCCTTGGCCAGGCTCACGCGGTTAACGGTGCTTAATTTGAGTGGCAACCGGATTACCGATGTGAGTGCCCTGGCTGGGCTCACGCAGTTGACGGAGCTTAATCTCAATGCCACAGAGATCACCGATGCGAATGCTTTGGCAGGACTTACGCGGTTAACGTCGCTTAGCCTCTGGTTTAACCCAAACCTCACCGAAGCGGCGATTGACGAGCTGCAGAAAGCGTTGCCGGATTGTAAAATCTACCACAACGCCAAGAAGTAGCCGTGCTGCCGCTAATTTTCCTGTGGATTTCTTTCTGAGCCTTGGCGGTCTTGAATCAGTTTTGGGTTGCGTGGGTGTTGAGAGACACATAGGATGAAGAGTGTGAAAAGGGCTCTCCTGATGGTTGCTGTGTTGGCGGTGGTGGGGTGTGACCCGAAGAACGCTGAGAAACCCAAGATCGTCCCCAACAATTCGTATGCCAAAGCAGCGATGGGGAAGGCGATTCGGCAAGCCGCCGAAAAGCCGACTGGTACATTCACCGCGGCGGACATTGAGAAGGTGACAAAGCTAGTCCTCGCCAATAGCAAAATCACCGATGTGAGTGCCTTGGCCTCTTACCCGAAGTTGGAGTGGCTTCATCTTAGCAATAATCAGCTTACCGATGTGAGCGCCTTAGGAGGGCTTACGCAATTGAAGAGGCTTATCCTCGATCACAATCAGTTAACCGATGTAAGTGTCTTGTTAGCACTAAAGCAGATGGTGTTCATTGATCTAAGCGATAATCCTAACCTCACCAAGGCTGAGGTTGATAGGCTCAAAACGGCGTTGCCGAATTGCACTATTGAACATAACGCCAAATAATAAAGTGGCTGAGACATATGGCGTGAGTGTACATTGGATACAGGAACTATTTCTAATTGTGATTCTGTGTGTCGCTGGTTCAAGTTAAGTCGGTCCCCCCATTTTCTTTTCTCATCATCTGGAGTTGACTGGCCAATAGGCCTGTCACAGAGTTGGGGCATGAGAAGATTTCTGCTGCTTATCGGGGTCATTGTTTTTGCAGGCTGTATTACCATTCCAAGCAGCCGTGTAACATTTAACGGGATAAAGATTGGGATGCCACGTGATGAAGCGATCGGAATTTTGGGCAATCCTCGTCGAGTTTCCGCCAAGGGCAACGTGGAGCATCTCTATTACAACGAATCGACTCTTTACATAGGAATCTTTGGTGTTGGGAAGGATAGGAAATCTAACCGCGATCTCGAGGTGAAAGTTGTGGATGGCAAAGTAGCATCCTTTGGCGAAGTTGGTGAGTATTTTGAGGAACCTTTGGAAGAACCTGAAAAGGAGTAAAGGACGTTAAAATGCAGCTGACCGCGGCGTCCTTGGAAAGGGAATTACATCACGCACGTTGGCCATGCCCGTGGCATAGATGAGCGTACGCTCAAAACCGAGGCCAAAGCCCGAATGAGGGACGGTGCCGTATTTCCTTAAATCGCGGTACCACCAGTAGTCGGCCTTGTCCAAGTTCATTTCCTCCAGTCGCGCATCGAGGACATCCAGTCGTTCTTCGCGCTGGGAGCCGCCAATGATTTCGCCGATGCCCGGCGCCAGTACATCCATAGCTGCCACTGTCTTGCCATCATCATTCATGCGCATGTAAAATGCCTTAATGTCCTTGGGGTAATTCATGAGCACCACGGGTCGGCCAATGTGTTCCTCGGTGAGCCAGCGTTCGTGTTCGCTCTGCAGATCCATGCCCCATTTCACGGGAAACTCAAACTTATGTCCATCGGCTACAGCCTTTTCGAGGCGCGTGATGGCGTCGGTGTAGTCCATGCGTTCGAAACTGGCCTCCACAAATTTTTCCAGCCGCTCGATGCAGTCCTTGTCGACGCGTTGCTGGAAGAAGGCAATGTCATCGGCACGCTCATCGAGTAGTACCCGGAAAATGTATTTGAGAAAATCCTCGGCCAGATCTGCATCGGCTGCCAGATCTGCAAAGGCAATCTCCGGCTCGATCATCCAGAACTCTGCCAGATGTCGCGAGGTGTTGGAGTTCTCCGCGCGAAAGGTCGGCCCGAAGGTGTATACTTTGCTTAGTGCGAGGCAATAGCTCTCCACGTTGAGTTGGCCGGACACGGTGAGATGCGTTTCTTTGCCAAAAAAATCCTGTGAGAAATCTACTTCACCCGATTCCGTGCGTGGCAGGTTGGCGAGATCCAGCGCGCTCACTCGAAACATCTCGCCAGCGCCTTCGCAGTCGCTGCCAGTAATGATGGGCGTGTGCACCCAGTAAAATCCATTCTCGTGGTAATAACGATGGATAGCGTTCGCCAAACAATGCCGTACCCGTGCCATGGCTGAGAAGGCGTTGGTGCGCACTCGAAGGTGTGCCTGTTCGCGGAGATACTCAAATGTATGCCGCTTGGCTGGCATCGGATACTTTTCGGGGTCATCCACCATTCCCACTGGCTCAATGCGTGAGGCCAGCACTTCTACGCTCTGCCCCTTACCTTCCGAGGCGACCACTTCTCCCTCGGCAATTATCGAGCAGCCCGTGGTGAGATGCATGACCGTTTTGTCGTAATTTTCCAGTTCTTCTGGCGCCACCACTTGCGCGGGGTCAAAGCACGACCCATCGTGCAGTTGCACAAATGACAACCCTGCCTTTGAGTCCCGTCGCGTGCGCACCCACCCCTGAAGTCGCACACGATCGCCCACCTCCACGCCATCCTGCGTCATCAGTTCCCGCACCGACACCAGCCGGAATTCCTCGCTCATGCGAGGAGGGTAAGCCAGTCGACGCCTGAGACCAAGCGAAGTTGTTCGTTACATGAGCAGTGTACAAATGATGGCAATAACGACTGTCAGAACCGTTAGGGAAATAAACACGAAATCAATGGGCCCCGCCTTCACGGATAGTCTACCGCAATTTTGATGCCAATGAGGAGGCTTGGCTTCAATAATGCTTTTCATTATTATCTGTAAATGGATGAATTAAATTCATATAGCAGAAATCTGCTCGATAGTCGCCAGTTGCGGGCGTTTTTAATGTTGGCACACAAGGGTAGTTTCACTTCAGCGGCAAAGGAATTGAACCTGACTCAGTCGGCCATAAGCCATGCGGTAAAGGCCTTGGAAGAGGATGTGGGGTGTCGGCTTTTAGACAGGATGGGAAAAAGGGTGCTGCTTACTCAGGCAGGTGAGCAGTTTCTTTCCCGCGCAGAAAAAATTTTTGAGGAGATGAGCGCGGCCCGTGCGGACCTGGAAACACTCAGTCGATGGGGTCAAGGACGACTACGTATTGGCGCCGGGGCGATGGCATGCCAGTACATTTTGCCACCCGTGCTGCGTGAGTTTCAAAAGAAGTTTCCTGAGTGCCTCCTAAACATTGACTTGGGTGATACTGCGGAGTTGGTTAAAGCACTAAGCACCTCTAAAATTGATATCGCCTTGACCCTTGAGCCGGTCAATGAGTCGAACATTGAGTTTCGGCCACTGTTTACAGATGAGTTGGCTTTTTTGATTAACCCCAACCATCCTTGGGCGGCGATGGGTCGTGTGCTTCGGGCAGACATTCCGCGCCAGAAGTACCTCTTTTATTTTCGCAACAGCCGCAGCTTTGGGTTGATTCAAGATTATTTTCGCGCCGAGAACATGGAGATCAAGTCGGTGGTTGAAATGGGCAGCATGTCGGCGATCAAGGAGTTGGTGAAGTTGGGGCTGGGGGTCTCCATCCTCGCACCGTGGATAGCGCAGACTGAATTGGCAAAGAAATCGCTGGTGGCGGTATCGGTGGGTCGGCGGAAGCTCAAACGGAAATGGGGGTTGCTTTTCTTGAAAGGCCGGCCGATGGGTTGGGCGGAGGAGATTTTTGTAAGCCTCTGCGAATCCGTCATCATGCAATTCGCGGCTCGTAACGGGTTGCGTTCGCACGTATAAATGCCGTCGCAAATGGAGGGATATCGATGGGCCCAATTTTTCAATGCCAATTCCAAACGCTGCTTTGCCATGGCGCTAGTATACGAAGGTGCCACGCCGGAGGACGCGGCCAAGCACCTGTCCAGATCGGCGGATTGCTTTGACCTTTCCCCAAAGACCTCCTAGTTTTTACGTTTATTGACACAATTTTGTAGAGCATGATTGGATTAATTAAGAGAATTTTTGGTACGAAGAATGAACGTGAAGTCGGGAAGATCCGCAGTTCACTGGTGCCGGTGGTGGATGCTTTTTCAGAGAAAATAAAAGCACTTTCTGATGACGAGCTGTGTGCCAAGACAAAAGCGTGGCAGGAGGAATTGAAGCCGATAGAGGATGATGCCCAGTTGGCGTACCGCTTGGAGAAGATTAAGCCCGAAGCCTTTGCAGTGGTGAAGGAGGCGGCCCGGCGTTTATGCGGGAAAACCATCACTGTACGTGGTCAGGAAATTCTCTGGGACATGGTGCACTTTGATGTTCAGCTCATCGGTGGTGATGCGTTGCACCGGCGCAACATCGCGGAGATGGCCACGGGCGAAGGCAAAACGCTGGTGGCTACGCTACCGGTTTATCTCAACGCGCTTACCGGGCGCGGAGTACACGTGGTAACGGTCAATGATTACCTTGCAGCACGTGACTCCGAATGGATGGGCGCGGTGTATACCCGACTCGGTCTCACGGTGGGCTGTATCCAGCATGATCAGTCGCCAAGCGTGCGTCGTGAACACTACTACTGCGACGTAACTTACGGCACGAACTCGGAATTTGGTTTCGACTACCTGCGTGACAACGGCATGGCGCAAAGCGCCGAGGAGCAGGTGCAGCGTGGGTATTACTTTGCCATTGTGGATGAGGTGGATTCCATCCTTATCGACGAAGCCCGTACGCCGCTTATTATCAGCGGTCCCACCATGGTGAAGCAGGATCAGGGACTCTATACCGAGCTTAAGCCAAAGATTCAGGATCTTGTCCGGCAGCAGAAACGCCTGTGTGACAAGTTTCTGGCCGAGGCTAGGGAGCTTGCCGACAAGGCCAAGGACGGGGCCGACGCCGATCGCGAGCATCTCATTGGATTGCTATTGTACCGTGTGCAACAGGGCCAGCCGCGCCATCCAGGCCTGCTCGAGGCGAAGATTGATACCGCCAACCGGCTCCGGCTTGAGAAGGCCGAGATGGAGTTGCACAAGGACCAAACTAAGAAGGCGTTGTACGACGAGAAGGAACAGCTCTTTTTTGCGATGGACGAAAAAGGGCACGACGCCGATCTCACGGAAAAAGGTCGCAATCACCTCAACCGGAATGATGCTGACGCATTCATGATGCCGGACGTGGTGACGCTGCATCACGAGATTGACACCAACGAATCCTTAAGCCCACAGCAGCGTCTTTCAGAGAAACAACGTGTGCAGACTGAGGCAGAGGAACGAGGCGAGCGTATCCATGTCACCGCCCAGTTGCTCAAGGCTTACTGCCTTTACGATCGCGACACACAATATATTGTGCGCGAGAACAAGGTAGTGATCGTTGACGAAAATACGGGACGTCCGATGGAGGGTCGGCGTTGGAGCGATGGGCTGCATCAGGCTGTTGAGGCCAAGGAGAGCGTACGGATTGAGGAGGAAACACAAACTTACGCGACCATCACCATCCAGAATTATTTCCGATTATATACCAAGCTTGCTGGAATGACCGGTACGGCAGAGACCGAGGCCAACGAGTTTTTTGATATATACAAACTGGGAGTGCTCGTTATCCCGACCAACCGCCCTTGTGTGCGTGATGATGCGAACGACTCGATTTATCTCACTGAAAAGGTGAAGTACAAGTCAGTGGTTGACGAGGTTAAATCACTTCATGAAGAAGGCCGGCCAGTGTTGGTGGGGACGGTAGCCGTGGAGACCAGCGAACTACTCTCGCGGTTGCTCGATAAAGCGCGTGTTCCGCATAGCGTATTGAACGCAAAATTTCACCAGCAGGAGGCAGAGATCGTGGCGCGGGCTGGTCAGCGTGGCACGGTGACCATCGCCACCAACATGGCTGGGCGCGGCACGGACATTAAGCTGGCGGAGGGCATTGCTGATCGAGGCGGGCTACACGTGCTGGGTACCGAGCGGCACGAGTCACGTCGCATAGACCGCCAGTTGCGCGGTCGTTGCGCAAGGCAAGGCGATCCCGGCAGCTCACACTTCTTCTTGAGCTTGGAGGATAAGCTGATGCGGCTCTACAGCAACAGCGAAAAGATGACGGGCCTCCTTCAACGTGTAGGCATGGAGGAAGACGAGGAGATTTCACATTCAATGCTCAACCGCTCCATTGAAACTGCCCAGAAACGAGTAGAGCAGCACAATTACCAGATGCGTCGTAAAACATTGGAGTATGACGACGTAATGAACAAACAGCGTGAGGAATTATATGGTTTCCGCAATATGATCATCCATGGAGAAGATGTGCGTGATCGCATGTTTGATATTGTGGAAGAAGTGGTAATCGATCGGGTAGTTGGCCACATTAGCTCAGAGTTTGATGAAGAGAGCGGCGCTGATTTCCAAGGCCTTGCCGATTGGGTGAACCACACCTTCCCTGTGGGCTTGGATGAGAGCACGTTGCACAATGCGGCGGCAGATGGCAAGGAGATGCCGAGCGCAGGGTCATTGTACGATGGCTTGTCGGCGGCGCAGTTTGCGATGTGTGGCTGTATAATTTCAGCTGTGCAGGATGTGTACGAGATCAAGGTGCAAACTGAGAATCCGGAGGCCTTGGATCACGCGGAGCGCTACACAATTTTGACTTCAGTCGACCGCCTCTGGCGGGAGCATCTCTATGCGATGGACGGACTGCGTCAATCTGTGCACCTGCGTTCCTACGGCCAGAAGGATCCGCTGGTTGAGTACAAGACCGAGGCGCGCGACATGTTTATTGAATTAATGGCCAACATCAAGGAGGAGGTGTGCCGCAGCATATTCCTCACCGCTTCAAGCTTGGAATCGGTACAGAAACTTCTGCGCAGTTTGCCGACTGAGGCAAGTCATCAAATGGCAAATGCGCTGGGACTGGATCCATCGATTGCCGGTGCGGGTGACATGGTCAGTGAGGTTAATGCCGAGGTGAGTCAGGAAGAAAAGGCGCGCCCAATCCGTTCTGGCCCCAAGGTGGGCCGCAATGATTCGTGCCCATGTGGCAGTGGCAAGAAATATAAAAAGTGCTGTGGGCGATAAGCCGATTGATCCGATTTCAATGATCCGGCCGCGGCGGAAGATACGCGGCATTTCGGCTGTGCTGCTGCCGTTTCATGAAAATGGCGATTCGGATTGGGCCGGCTTTTCCGGTCATGTCAAACGCACCGTGGCCGCTGGACTTACTCCTGCTGTGAACATGGATACTGGTTTCGGAAATTTCATCGATGACTCCATTCGACTAAAGGCTTTGGAGCTGACGCAGGCGGAGACGGATGATTTTGTTGCCGGTGCTTTTGTCAGCGATGAGTCGGGTGCGACTTTCAATGCAGATGAGTATCTTTGCCAGATGGAGATGATCCAAAATCATGGCGGCACACCGGTCATCTTCCAGTCGTTCGGTCTCACTGCTCATGGAGATGAGGAGATTGTAGGCTGCTACGAGAAGCTCGCGGAGAACGTTGACCGCCTTATCGGCTTTGAGTTGAGTGAGGTGTTCGCGCCGTTTGGGAAGATTTACTCGATGGATGTTTATCGTGGACTGCTCGGCATTGACCGACTAATTGGTTCCAAGCATTCCTCATTGAATCGTGAAAAGGAATGGAGACGGCTTCAATTGCGCGATGAAATCCGGCCCGAGTTCCATGTGTTCACCGGCAATGACCTTGCGATCGACATGGTGATGTACGGCAGCGATTACTTGTTGGGCCTAAGTACTTTTGCTCCTGATATTTTTGCTAAACGCGATGCGGCATGGGCTGCGGGTGATCCTGCATTTTACGAGTTGAACGATTGGCTGCAGCACCTCGGTTTTCTAACTTTCCGTCCCCCCGTGCCGGCCTACAAGCATTCGGCGGCGATGTTTCTGAAACTGCGCGGTCAGATCGATTGCGACAACACGCATCCGAGTTCGCCCACACGTCCGGATTCAGATCGCGAGATTTTGCGACAGATCGTAGAGTGCTTTCCCAATGGCTGAACCATTCAAATTGAAGCGTGTTCCTTCGTTCAAGACGGCTGAGGATTTTCGGTCTCACGTTGATTCACTGGGCATTAAGATTCCTTGCGAGGATGATATTGTCACCGAAGGCTCGCCAATCGGCAAAGCATTGGTCGGGCTAAAGATTAATGGAAAAACAATCGGGAATCGGATCGCGTTGCACCCGATGGAAGGCTGGGATGGTACTACGAAGGGGCGCGCGACCGATCCGATGCGGCGGCGCTGGCGGAGATTTGGGGAAAGTGGTGCAAAATTAATTTACGGTTGCGAGGCGATGGCGGTACGGCCCGATGGGCGTGCTAACCCGAATCAACTCATCATCAGCGATGAGACGAAAAGCGACCTAAATGAACTACGCGAGATTTTACTCGAGGCGCATCGTGAACAGCACGGAACGAGTGACGATTTGGCGATTGGTTTTCAGCTGACGCATTCCGGACGCTTTTGCCGACCGAATGGCAAATTCACATATGAGCCTAAAATTGCCTATCGGCATCCGATTCTGGACAAAAAATTCATGGTCAAAGGTGATGAGAACCTCATGACCGATGACGAGGTTAAGGAACTTATTGAAGATTTTGTTAGAGCCGCACGCGTGGCAAAGGAAGTGGGCGCGGATTTTGTGGATATCAAACATTGCCATGGATATCTTTTGCATGAATTTTTGGGGGCGTATTTGAGGCCGGGCCGCTTCGGTGGAAGTTTTGAAAATCGCACGCGGATTCTGTGTGAAATTGTCGCGGGTATTCGTGCGGAGGGTAACGACATCGATCTGGCTGTGCGCCTGAGCGCGTTTGACATGGTGCCGTACCGGCCTGATCCGGAGCTTTCACAGGGAAGTAAGCTTGGTCCAGGAATTCCAGAGAAACATACCAAAGTGTATCCGCATCAATTCGGAGTGAACCATGAAGATCCCACACAAACTGACCTCTCGGAGGCATTCAAATTTGTGAAGCTTTGTGGAAAACTAGGTATCAAGCTGTTGAATTCATCGGCGGGCTCGCCTTACTACACGCCGCATTTACAGCGACCGGCAGCGTATCCGCCGAGCGATGGATATCAAACGCCGTATGATCCGTTGGTGGATGTTGCCCGACAAATCGACGGGGTTCGCCAACTCAAGGCGCAACTGCCCGATGGCATGGCGGTCATCGCCTCTGGTTTAAGTTATTTGCAGGAATATTTGCCGCACGTTTGTCAGGCGTTGTTGCGTGAGGGTTGGACGGACATGGTGGGTCTCGGCCGGGTGGTACTCAGTTATCCCACAATTCTTTATGATGCGATAAGGCAGGGCAAGGTGGAGAAGCGGTACATTTGCAGAACCTTTAGTGATTGTACCACCGCGCCCCGCAATGGGTTGCCAAGTGGCTGTTTTCCGTTGGATGAATATTATTCCGGTAGCCCTTTGGCTCAGGACTTGAAGGAAAGAAAAAAGGCGGGTTAAGACCCTCCTTGATTTACATTACGTTGGCTCACCACCACCTGTAGTTTGAATCTGGCGGGGGGGAGAGAAACCAGTTAGTCATGGTGGAGGTAGGTGGGAAAATGAATTGTTCCACGTGGCCATCGCCATATAGCATGATATGCTTGGCCATGCCTTTATCACTGTGCCACGCGTCCTCGCGATCGTATGGCCAATTCCAGTCACCCTGAATAATCTTGGTCACGGGGTTATCCATTTCCTGCTCATGCATGGAGGTAGCTTCATAACTGCCCTCTCTTTCAGTTTTCTCACCCAGTACTCGTTTCACGCGAAACATGTCATCAGCAGTCTGGGCTTGGTAGCTGTTTCCAAAGGATTCCCAGCAACTGGGCACGGCGTAGGCACCTCCACCATTGTCGTTGGGATCATGGAATACATTGAGGCTGCTTTCATCATTGCCAATGTACTTGTTAAGTGGCCTTTCGGAAGCCGGCACCCTGGCCCCGTAAAGTCGGGCGACCACATCTGGCAAGTCTCCTCCTCCGCTGGCCCAAGCCAAACCTGTTTTGCCGCCCACGCTTGCTGGCCCGGCTACCACGGGGTACCAGCCTTCATTGTCGTCCAAGTACATGACGTAGGCCTTGGCGATTTGGCTCTGGTTATTCACGCTCCCCAGACTGCGGGCCTTTTTCTTGGCTCTGCCGAGAACAGGAAGCAGCAGGCTGGCAAGTATGCCGATGATGGCAATAACCACCAGTAGCTCAATGAGAGTGAAGGCGGTGCGGTTGGTGATATTTTTCATGGCCAAAGATAGATCATGTGTGTCCCTC
>CBFHWX010000056.1:0-18164 GCA_965659445.1 Limisphaerales bacterium
TAAGGGCATAATATGTTCATCCTTGTCATACTGGTCGTCTCCGTTGGTATCGGTAAGACGATGGACACCGGAAGCGCCGCCGCCATTGATATTTACCCACAGAGCACCGTGGGCGTAGAGCAGGCCTTGGGCACTGGAGATGTTTATGTTTAGTTTCTCGACCTTCGGCTCCTCACCACTCACATCGATGCGATATAGACCCTTATTGCCCTGGTCACTGGCAATCAGTCGCCCTTTGTCATCCGCACATATGGCCACCCACGTACCCTGCTCACCCTTGGGTACAGTGTAGAGGAGATCGGCCTTGAAGCCCTTGGCGACCTTGATTGCACCACCATCGTCGGGAGCACTACTGCCACGGGCCACGCCGTTAAAAACATTGCCCCACGGGCCGTCGCCCATCTTTCCGGTAGATATCGTTTTGGCCCAATCCTTGCCTTTGCCGCTCTTCCATTGGCCATAGAATGTGCGGGTTGCCGTCCAGGAGGTGTCTGTAACAATGGTGGTTCTCTTGCCATCAACCGTGATCTCGAGTTGTGCCACAAACCCGGCTATGCCGCCCTGGTTGCGGCCTTCAACGGCGATGACATTAGGGCCGGCGGTGAACAGCTTGGCGATGTCGGCGCCGTAATTGTTGTTCCAGTTGTCTCCGGCGAGCGCGGGTTTGCCGTTCACGAACAGGGAGAAGCCGTTATCACAGGTAGCTTGGAGTTTGGCTGACTTAATTTTGCCGGCAGGTAGTTCCACAACCTTGCGAAAGTACACGGTTTCAGTTTTCTCCGCACGATCCGGCCAAATCCAAAGCGGCGGCTGGGCGGACAAAACAAAGGGGCCAATTGAAAGAAGTGTGAAAAGTATGCGTTTCATAGTTTGCAAAATGAGTGCGGAGAAAAAGTTGCGCTAGCAAGACTGCTCGGGCAAGGAGTTTCTGTGATTGCAGCATCGTTAGGTCTGCTGTTTGTTTGGCGCATGGACAATAAGTATTTTCTGGATAAGAACGTGCTGGTTACAGGCGGTGGTCGTGGAATTGGCCGAGCTGTGGCATTACGGCTGGCCAGTGAAGGGGCAAATGTGGCGGTTAATTTCGTCTCTCGACAAGATGAGGCGGAATTGACTGCAACAGATATAGAAACGTTTGGTGTGAAGTCAGTGCTGCTACAAGGGGATGTCTCCGTGGGGCAAGAAGCACAGCGACTTGCCACAGAAACTCGAAAGGCCCTGGGGCCAATTGATATCCTCGTACATTGCGCAGGTATTTGTGTCACCGAACCAGTCGATGAGGTGACTTGGGATATTTGGCAACGCACTTTTGCCGTCAATGTACACGGCACCTTCCATATGATTTATGCGGTAAAAGATGAGATGATCGAGCGCGGCTTTGGCAGGATTGTAACATTGGCTTCCATTGCCGGCTTACGGCCGCGGCCGCTTATGCCACATTACGCAGCATCGAAGGCAGCAGTGATTTCCATGACACAAAGTTTTTCCGAAGCGTGGGCATCACACAATGTCCGCATCAATTGTATCGCGCCAGGGCTCATCGACACAGACATGGCTCGCTCTTTGCCAACTGAATCTTGGGAGCAATGTATTATCGGCACACCAATGGGCCGTGTCGGTGAAGCGGAAGAGATCGCCAATCTCGCACGCTTCCTTGTGAGTGAAGAGTCGAGCTTCATGACGGGCCAAACACTGGCAGCAAGCGGAGGTCGCGTGCTGTTGCCTTAGTTCTCCCCAGCCAGTGCCGCCTCAACGGCAGGAGGGAATAGTTCCTCCACATTTCCACTAAGGCGCAGCGTCAGTTGTGACATACCGTCGTGATCGGTTTCATCCCGATTAATAATAGTGTACGGAATCCCCGATTGAGCAGCCGCCAGTGGAATGGTGTTGGCAGGGCTGACGGAAAGGGTTGAGCCGAGGGCAATCACAAGATCACAGTTGGCCGCAGCGGTAAAGGCACGCTGGAGATCCGCTTCACGCAGATTTTGACCGAAGCTAATAGTGGCGGGTTTTAAAAAACCGCCGCATTGGCAAACAGGCGGCTGGCGAGTCTTTTTAAATTGGTCGAAGCTAGGCTCCACGGGGTTGCGCTGACCGCAACTTTGGCATTCGACTAGCGTGCCGGTACCGTGGACTTCCACGAGTTTCTCTTCATCAGTGCCAGCGGCACGATGTAGGCCGTCGACGTTTTGCGTGACTACCATCTCCACTTTTCCCGATTTCTCTAATTCTACGATTGTTTTGTGGATTATGTTGGGTTGGGCGTTACCGTGTTCCTCCCACAATTCGAGTTTATACTCCCAATATTCGACGCGAGCTTCCTTGCGCGCCATAAAATCCTGGTAATAAACCGGTTGGCGAGTGGTCCAGATTCCACCTTTACCACGGAAGGCTGGGATGCCACTAGGGGTGGAAATTCCCGCACCGGTGAAAACGAGAATGCGGCTGGAGGTACGAATCCAATCAGACAGTTCCTTCGCCATACAAAAAAGAAGAGTAGCAATTTCTTTGGGTGTACTCAACAAAACTCAGGGGCAGGCTGGTCTTTGAGCTTGCCTTTCGTTCATTGTTTACGGGATGTTTTACTACGCTTTCTTTATGGATGGCATTCTTTCCACCGCTGATTTCATTGTGTTCTTCGGTTCACTCTTGGCGGTAATGGCCATCGGCTTGTGGGCTGTGAGGAAAGATAGTGATAGCACGCAAGATTATTATCTTGCCGGCAAGGATATCCCGTGGTGGGCGGTCGCCGGTTCGATTTTCGGATCCAATGTTTCAGCCAACCACATGGTGGGCATGATGGCGGTTGGCTTCGGCGCGGGATTTGTCATCAGCCATCTGGAAATCACCGCCATCGCCGGCCTGCTACTGCTGTGTTATTTTCTTCTGCCGGTCTATCGCAAGTTGCACATCTTCACCCTCTCGGATTACCTCAGCCGACGTTTTGATGACCGCAGCCGCGTTGCATATTCACTGATCATGCTGATTATCATCGTAATGGTGATGATGTTGCCAGCGTTTTACCTGGGTTCCCGTGCCATGAATATTTTGCTGGTGGATAAATCGGAGGTCGAGCAAGCACAGTATTCTTCCCAGTTGGAAAACGGTGGTATCGACCCTGAGGCTGCACCCGAACATCCATGGCAGAAGGAAATTCAGAAGGTTAAAGTGCGTCTGGATGCCATCCATAGTGGGACGAATGCAGTACCAATCGGAATGACCCCAAACCAAAAGATATTGGAAGAGCAAGGCAAGCTCCAGGATCAATGGGCCTCCTTCAAACGTGTGGAGGTGGATCGGCAGCTGTACATCTGGGGTATTCTCATCATGGCATTTGTGACTGGTGCATATACGATAGTAGGGGGATTGCGAGCGGTAATTATTACCGATGTCATCCAGTCGGCACTCATCATCCTAGGCATGCTGATCGTGGCGTGGTGCACCTTTAATCATAACCTGATTGGCAGCTGGTCAATCATGTTGGAGTTTGACCAGAACAAGCTCAAGACAATCACACCAGGCAGAGACTTGATGCACCTCTACAAGCCCTCCAGTGATCCAGATTTCCCTTGGACTGGCGTTTTGACAGGCTTATTCGTTTTGCACTTTTATTACTGGGGCGCCAACCAATTCATTGTACAACGAGCGCTGGCCGCGCGTTCACTCAAGGACGCCCGCACTGGCATTATCACGGCCGGTTTTTTGAAACTGCTGATTCCATTCATCTCTATCGGCACCGGCATTGCCGCCTACTATTTGTTTCAACAACTCATGCCCGGCGTGCAGTTGGCGGCCGACACGGCATTCCCAATGCTCATGCGCGAGGTGGTGGCCCCCTTGGCCGTACCCGGCTTGGTGGGTCTGGTTGCCGCCGGCTTGATTGGAGCAATCCTTTCCAGCGTGGATTCCATGATGAACTCCGCCGCCACGTTGATCACGTTCGATGGCTACAAGCGGTTTGTGAACCCCAAGGCCAGCGAAGAGAAACTCGTGAGGCTCGGTAAGATCATCATTGCTGTGCTGGTATTGGGATCGGCTGCCTTAACAATTCTTATCTTTGACCCCAACACCGATGAGCCCTTCATGAAATATGTGATTGGCCACCAAGGTAAATTGGTTTCTGGGATTGTCGCGGCGTTTCTGCTGGGGATGTTATGGAAAGGCTCCACTCCCACGGGCGGATTCGCGGCCATTATCACTGGCGTAATCGTCTCCTACAGCCTCCCGGGCATTTATGAATCTCTGGTGGCAGGCGATAGCGACTTTGCCAAGCAAATGCTCGGGCGGTTTGGCGCCAAGCTGAATGCGTTTCACAGTGTGTTTTTGGCGTTCCTTTGCGCACTACTGGCCAATGTAATTGCCAGCAAGCTGAGCCAGCCGCATGAAGAAAAATCCAAGTTTACATGGATCGGTCTGAACATCATCAGACCCGCAGACCTGCAGCATTTTGGCATGAAGCTGGTTGGCTCCCTACTGATCTTTGCCATGCTTGGCGCGTTAATGAGCAGCAATATAATCGCGCCCATCACCGCCGGCATTCTGGCTGCGATCTGGACCTTCATGATGTTTCTGGATTCGCTCTTCAAGGTGGTGCTCATCGCCGCAGCAAAAGGTCGCGCGTATAGCCTGTTGCGTGAGGACCGATTTTGGGCCGGCTTACTCGCGTCCAGCGCAGTGTTTATGATGTACTATTTCAGATAATCAGTCCCAGAGCTCTTTCATGCGCCTGAGGCCGACCGAAATTACCTCCAACGGATCCTGTTCCCACAATTCTTCATTGAATAGCTCCAAGCTCATTGTCTTGTCGTAGCCCTTTTCCTTCAGCAAGGCGATTTCCGCAACCAGATTTATCTGGCCTTCACCGAGCATCACGCGATCAGGATCCTTTTGCGTGGCGGGCGCCTTATCCGGATGCGCGTCGTCGATGTGATAGTGACTGATTTTTTCCACGGGAATTTCGCTGAGCAGTTCTAGGTCTGAATTACTATTCCACGTGTGAAAGGCATCAAGGATGATCGTCGAATCTTCGTCATCGGTTTCTTGAACAATCCGCCACGCATCGGTGAGATTGTAAACGCTCTTAAAAAAACTAATATACTCGAAGGTTGGCCTGATACCCTCTTCACGCCCAATCTGTAACAGGTCACGATAACGTTCGGGCAGATGCTTCTGATGCTCCATTTCCAGCGGAGGCGTAGCGACGATATAGGGTGCGCCAAGCCGCGCAGCCAGCGCAAATCGGCGGCGCGCCTCGTCCTTTACCAACTCGTATTCCCAGCCAACGGTCTCTCCCCATTGGCGGATGGCAATGGTGCAGGGCACAATGAGGCCGTGGTCGGTCAGCGCCTGTTCCACCTCTCTCACTTCACCCCCGCGGCCGATGTGGTCGTAAATGTCATTGAGCCAAATTTCAATTCCGTCGTATCCCGCGGCTCCTGCCAGATCAATTTTTTCCAACAACGGCTGCGGCTTGATGGTGCTGGTGTTCAGGCAAAATTTCATGGGTGTTTTATTGAACCGCCTTGATTAATTGCGTAGCGGTATGGTCCCAGGAAAATTCCCGGGCAGTTTTGATGCCCGCTGTGTTGGGGGACAGTTGGCCAGATTGCTTCAATTCGTGGATGGCGCGCAGATGCCCGATGGCTTGCTGTGCCTGCAGAATGTCTAACCGCGCCCAGTTGCCTTGTCCTTTAAAGGCAATCCCATCATTCGCCGGCTCGACTTCATCAATGTCAATTTGCCGGCTGTTGCTGGTGTTCAGAAACTCAGTGTGCCCGGAGTAGTTGGTGGCAATGACGGGTTTGCCCAACGCCATCATTTCCAGCAGGCCCAGGTTCCATCCTTCGGCGCGGGAGAGAAACAGACCACAGTCAGATTGCGACATCAGGCCGGCGAGCGGTGCCTGCGTCTCAAACCGGTCGCGAGAGATGAACACGCGGTCGGCCATGGCGGTTTGTTTGAACATGTTGACCCATGTTTCGTTAAGGTCATCGCCTTGAAATGGGTTCCAGGCGTGCAGCACAAGGCGCACTGGATCGGCGGGGGTGAACGCCTTGTTGAAGGCGACGGAGAGAAAATCGTAGCCCTTGCGAACTTAAAATTTGCCGGTACTAAAAAAAACAGTATCATTGTGTTCGCGCTCACGGATTTCAGGTGGGTTGGTGAACAATCGGCTATCAACTCCCAATGGCACCACGCGAACCTGGTCCTCGCTCAGCCCATTTTCAACCAGCACGCGCTTGCCCCATTCCGAGCACGTCAACACTCGATCCATTTCGCGCAATCGATAAATTTCATCTGGGCTAAATGTATCCAGCTCGAAAATGATAAAGGCGCAATGTCGACTGTGGCCCACAGTGAGCATCAGGTCTGGTGCTGCATGCTGGGCGAGAGTGATCGCTGGAGCATCAAAATTCGGCCGGATGCGACGACCCAAGGCTTGCTGAATCAGCTTGCCATGTTCCTCCGCGGCTTCGATCTGTCCGCGCGGATAAAGGCACACCTCGTGTCCTGCCCGTTCCAGTGCCAGCAACAGGTTCAACCCCACCGTTCCATAACCGGTGTCGCAGATGGGGGCGATGAGATTGATGTCCATATCGCGTCCGCATCCTGCGCCAAGCCGGTTAATTCGTCAACGCGTCCATTGATTGTCTGCTCGGCCTGAGACAATCAAATGAACAGCCCCAACAATTTGGTCATTGGGTTTTGAACGAGTATTATTTATTGTATGACTATGTCTAAACCGGACACTTCCCCAACCTGGCATCCGCGTTACAAGCTCATCCAGTGGAGCGCAGCGCTTATTTTGCTGCTGCTGCTGCTGGGAGGGTTCCTGTTGGGGCAGTTCAAGCCGCCGATGGGACAGTTGGCTTTTTGTGCGTTCGGAGTATTTACCGGTGCGGCCTTTTCTCGCATGAGCCATCCTTCCGATCGAGAGCTTACGCGGCTCGGACAAATCTCACTTGGTTTTGTCGTCGCTTCACAGGTGTTTTACCAAATGCTCGTGTGGTCCGAGCCGTGGCGTGTGTTGTCCTCGGCGATTGGCTGGCGACTATGGTGGGCCTCAGTGGTCACAGCCGTGGGCCTGGGATGGCTCCAAGTGCTTTGGCGGGCTGGGGCGCGATGGAAATGGAATTCTGGCCGTACGACGCTCGGCTTTACGAGCGCGTTGGGATTGTTGTTCGTCGCGCAGACCTTTATTGCAGAGCCATTAACCTTTCCGAAGTGGTGGAGATTGACCGCCAGTGTGCTGGCCTTGGGCATGGTGGGCGGTTCGCTGGTCATCATCGGTCGTTGGCTGCGTGACCGCCCAAAGAATACGCGCCCGCTACCGCCTTGGATGAAGCCCACGCTGTATGCGTGTGGATCGCTGGCATTGTGCGTTGGCAGTTTTTACATCGGCCGACTCACGGTGCCCACGACCAGCCCGTTTGATTCCTCGTCGATGACACTCAAGAGCATGTCAACAGTTGAGGTAGACAAGCAGATTGCGGAGGATTGGAAAATTTTGAAAGAAAAGGCGGAACGACTGCGGCCGCTGCTTAGGGAAATGAGCGGTCTGCACAACGAAACGATTGCCAAAAAAATGAAGGCCGAGAGGCGCGGCAGCTATTCGCAAGAGGAGAATGATGACATTCGCGAGCAGTACCTCGAGTATCTCGAGCATCGGGATCGACTGATCCGGATGGCGGCCTTGTATTCGGCGTACGAAACACGAACCGACAAAAAGCGGCGCGAACAGGCGTTCCTACTCGGCTACTGCGCGGCGGTTACGGCGATGGATGTGGGACGGGAGTTCGTGGTGCTCTTTCTTCATAAACCCCGTGCGCGCGCGAAGTTTAACGAGCCGAGCAAAGACGGCCGTGAGGCGGGGCAGTTCGAGCTGGTGTACGAGAGCGTGACCGCGACACGACACATGAAAATGCTCGAGAAATACCGCACGTTTTACAACGCCCATTCCGCGCGCTGGCAGGAGGAGAAGGAGGATCCGGTGTTTGAAAAGGAACGATTCAATTGGGTGATCAAACACATCCACGACGGGAACAAGAGCATCGACGAGAGCATCAACAAAAAAGAACTCGACCCGTTTAGCGCATGGTTCGCGCGGCTGACGTGGCGGCTGGAGAGCAACGCCTACAAAAAGGTGGTTTACGGCGCGACCCGGCTTGCGGCCGAACGGGTGAGCGACACCCGCATCGTGCAGCGCGAGCATTTCATCTCCGTGGCTTTGGCCCAGCAAGCCGTTAAGGGCGCACGGCAAACTGCAGATGGCAGTTGGTCGAAAGTGCGGGGAAAAAACCTGCAACCTGGCGACATCATTCTCACACGCCGCAACTGGCATCTTTCCAACGCTTTCCTGCCCGGATTCTGGCCACACGCCGCACTGTATGTCGGCACAGAAGAGCAGTTGAAGGAACTGGGTATCACGGAGAAAAACACCGGTGTGGGCTGGGAAGCCTACAAGGAAAAGCAAGAGCTGAAGAAGAACCATTACTACCCGCGTGTCATCCTCGAGGCAGTCGGCGAGGGCGTGCGGTTTCACTGTGCCGAATACACCTTGCACGCGGACTACGTGATGGTGCTGCGCCCCCGCTTCCCGCACCTCAACGACGAACAAAAAAAGGCCGCACTAAAGACCGCACTACTCAAGGCCTTCAATGAATATCACGGATTACCCTACGACTTTGATTTCGATTTTGTTGACGAACACAAAATTGTTTGCAGCGAATTGATATACCGCATCTACAGCGAGGAGCTTGATTTTGACTGGGAAACCGTGGTGGGCAAGGAAGTGGTGAGCCCGCTAAGCATCGCACGCAGATTTAAACGCGAACACGAACTCGGCTCGGACAAAGCCCAGTTTGAATTCATCATGTTCCTTGACAAGCCCCCCGGTGAAACCCGCTCCCGCTTCGTCAGTGCCGCCGAGTGCTGCAAATCCGTCGACCGACCGAAGGCGTTTAATGAGTGATGAATCTTTGAATTAAACCTTTGCGGCTTCACGGAAGCGTTCCTTCAACTCTGGCACACCTTCGTCGATCGCAGCCATGATTTCCATCACTTCCACATTAGGGAAGCGCTTTTGAAACTCAGTGAGATTAGGCTCAGCGGTGTCTTCGTCCATCTTGTTGGCGGCCACCAGATGCGGCTTAGTAAGCATGTCCTCATCGTACTGTTTTAGTTCATAAAAAATTTTCTCATAATCCTCCCAAGGCTTGCGGTCATCAATCCCTGCCATGTCCAATATGATGCAGAGACTGTTACAGCGGCGAATGTGCCGTAGAAAGGCGTGACCCAGGCCGACGTTATTGTGGGCACCCTCTATAATACCGGGAATGTCACACACGGTGTAGCGTTCCCAACCGTCCATTTCCACTACACCAATCTGCGGATGCAGGGTGGTAAACGGGTAGGCGGCAATCTTAGGCCGTGCCTGGGAGATGGCATTTAGCAGCGTGCTCTTGCCTGCGTTGGGGTAGCCTACCAGGCCAATATCTGCCATTAGGCGCAGCTCAAAATGATAGTGGCCTTCCTCGCCAGGTTCACCGGGTTGGGCATGACGCGGTGCCTGGTGGCGGCTGGTGGCAAAGTTGTGATTGCCCAGCCCACCCCGACCTGCGGCACAGAGAGTGTGGGTTTGGCCGTGTTCGGTCAGATCTACCACCATCACAGCTTCTTCTCCGATGGAAACGCTGGGTTGAAGCTCTATCTCCTCCTCGCTTGCGGGATCATTTATCTCACCTTGAGCACTGTCGAAATCGATCATCATAGCCGACTCTCCTTCCGGAGTTTGAACCATCTTCGCCTCGGGATCATCCGGTTCCGGTTCCGGTTCCGGTAATTTCCAGACCAGCGTGCCGCAAGGGACTTTAACGATTAGGTCTTTACCGGAGCGGCCACTCTTTTTTTTGCCTTCGCCATGATTGCCATTCCTGGCGATAAGGCGAGGTACGTAAAATTGTGCGATGAGATTATTGAGATCATGACTGGCCTCCAAGATCACGTTGCCACCGCGCCCGCCATTTCCTCCATCAGGACCGCCTTTGGGCACAAAGGCCTCGCGCCGAAATGAAACGCACCCGCGGCCACCGTGACCGGCTCGGGCAAAGATTTTCACCTGATCAACAAACATCGCGATTATTTCTCGGCCAACAAAAAAGGCGAGGCACGAGTACCTCGCCATGAAAATTTTATTTCTCCAGTAGTTAGTTTTTTACAACCTCCACCGGCTCGATGTTTACACGGCTCTTGCCTTTATTCTTGTCAAACTTTACGCGACCAGTGGATAGCGCAAACAACGTGTGATCGCGACCGATGCCCACGTTGGCTCCCGCCTTGTGCTTGGTACCTCGCTGACGGATAAGAATGGTGCCTGCGTGCACGAGCTGGGCATTGCCCACCTTGAGGCCAAGCCTTTTGCTGTTACTGTCGCGTCCGTTCTTAACGGATCCCTGTCCTTTTTTATGTGCCATGGTTAAGCCTTGATGTCGGTGATCTTCACGATTGAATGGCGCTGCCGATGCCCGTTCTTGTTTCGGTACCCCTTGCGGCGTTTCATTTTGAAGATAATGACCTTCTTGTCCTTGCGTTCAGATTCAATTACCTCGGCCGTTACGGCTGCGTTCTCCACGGTAGGAGCGCCAACGGTCACCTTGCCATCATTATTCACAAGCAGTACGCGATCAAAGGTCACCGTCGCGCCATCTTCGCTGCCGAGCTTCTCCACTTTAAGAAGATCGCCCGTCTTGGCACGGTACTGTTTGCCACCGGTTTCAAATACTGCTTCCATAATTCTAAATCTGTGAAAAAAGAGTGTGGGAATAGACCAGAAAGAAAGAGGTGTGTCAACAGGTCTTTCTGGTGGAAAATAGCTATTTTAGGCTACTTCAGCCTCCGACTCATCTTCAGCCAAATCCTCCTCTTCCTGCAGGTATTCCTTGGGTTGGTACGCAATGGCTACAGGAATAAACACCAGCGCGGCCAACAGCATCATACCCGCGAAAAACACATAGTACTTGGCGCCTTTCAATTTGCTGGTAGGGCCGGCAAACCTACTGCCTTCGAGGCTTGCGTCCGTTAATTTGCTACCATTTGGCACAGAAATGAATTCCCACTTGTACGTCAAATTATCGCCATTGGGGTCAAAAGTTCCCGCGCCATTAAGCATCACTTTCTCATTAAGAGGCATAGTTTGGTTGCCATCTACCTTCACAACGGGCGGGAAATTTTCTTTGGTCGCAACAATTTCCACGGATGCAGATGAAGTTGCAGGCGTGGAGACAACCATATCGCCGACTAGGATGGTAAACTGAAGTTTGTAGGTGCCTTCGATATCGGGGGTGAAATGTGGATTACGGGTATCAGCCTTTGCCAAAACTTTGCCGTCTATCTTGCTTCCTTCCGGCACCTCCAAAAAGTTCCACCGATACGTGAACGCGCCATTGTAATCACCCTTGCTCGCCGTGCCGTACAATCGCACGAGTTGCTTGGGGGGTACGGCGCGCAGATGTCCAGCGTTGGCTGTGGGTTGTTTTTTTGAAGGGGCGGATTTGTTTCCCACGCTGGCGTTATTTTGCTTCAGACCTCGAAGAAATTCCCGGACCGATTCAAAGAAACTCGTGGCCTCTTTTTCCGGTCCCACTGTGATAAACACTTTAGACTCTTCAGTTGCCTGCCCATCATTCACTTCGAGTTGCAGTTGATAGGTCCCATTCACATCTGCCTTGAAGGAGGGCGGGTCATTTTGAATAAAATGATTCACGCCAGCTGTGAAAAGGTTGCCGATAGATACGGACATGAGAAAAAACCCAAGGATGAGTGACTTCATTTTCTTTGGTGCCTGTGTGTAAGAGAACTCCAACGCAGTGATGGAGATACAAACCTCGGCGGCAGTAAGCAGCACGTATGCCGCGATTTGCCAGATAATGTTCGGCAGCTCGCCACCGTTGATCTGCGTCTCAATCCACGCCGGGATGAGGAAAGAAGGCACTGCGATAAAAAAGCCAATGGAAATTTTGCGCAACGGCGTGAGAGGAAAGAAACGATTAATGGCTGGATATACTAGCCACGTGAAAATGGGGATGAAGACCATAATCATCACCGGGTTAATGGCGCCAATCTGTGAGGGGAGCCACTCGATCCCAAGCAGGTTGCGATCCATTTTGTCCGCCTGCAACACCCATGCAGAACTGGACTGGTCGAACAATGCCCAGAACATCGCCACAAAAATATAAATAAGGCATAGCCTCCCGATAATTTTGAGGCCCTCCTTGCTGAAGGTTTCTTTGATGAAACCCATGCCACCCGTTGGGATGTGGATGAATTTGTGCCGCCCCATCCAGAACACGATCGTAGCCAGCAGCATTAATCCGCCCGGCACTCCGAAAGCGACATGCGGTCCGTATCGATCCAATAGCACCGGCGTCATGATCTGAGAGAGGAACGCCCCGAAATTGATGGAAAAATAAAACCACGCGAATATTTTTGAAAGCAGATGTCCGTTCGTTTTTCCAAACTGATCGCCCACGTGTGCAGACACGCACGGTTTAATTCCACCCGCGCCGATAGCGATCAACGTGAGACCGACAGTCAGCCCCAGCCGCGTTTCATCCAGGGCCAACGCGAGGTGTCCGAGGCAGTACACGATGGAGAGGCTGATGATCGTCTTGTACTTGCCCAGAAAGGCGTCGGCGATGATTGCCCCCAGTAGCGGTGTGAAATACACCGCGCTGTTAAATAAGTGATACCAAACCTTTGCATCACCCGCTGACATGGGTGCCGAACCACCCGAGTTGTCCATGAGATACTTGGTCATGAACACGACCAAAATGGCCTTCATCCCATAGAAGGAATACCGTTCGGCCGCCTCGTTGCCGATGATGTATGGAATGCCCTTGGGCATTGATTCACTCTTCACCGGTGCGGTCAGATAAGGCGAATCAGCCATAGGCGCGCATGTTGGCTAAGCTGCCTGTTTGTGGCGAGGCAAAACCCGACATGGACGAATGTGTCTTTCTGTGTTATGAGGGCTGCCTAGTGCGTTTTTGATTAAACAAACTGTAAAGGAGGGACATATATGAGATCCGGGAATCCTGCATTAAACGATAAAACTTTTGGTCAACCATTCGATCTAACAGTAGAAGATGATCGGATGACTCTGATGGGGACTGTGCACAAGACCGGCGCATTGCTCATATTATTATTATTAACTGCGGGTATTACGTGGAAGATGGTGTATTCCGGAAACGCTTCGGTTGGGGCATTTGCCATCGGCGGTGCCATCGGCGGGTTGATATTTGCATTAATCACGATCTTCAAGCCGAACTGGGCTCCGCTAACTGCCCCGATTTATGCTGCTCTGGAGGGACTGTTCATTGGCGCAATCTCTGCCATTTTTGAAAAGATGTTTCCGGGAATAGTATTGCAGGCAGTCGGTCTAACGTTTGGTACACTGTTTGCCTTGCTGGGCGCTTATCGCAGTGGACTTATCAGGGCCACGGAGAATTTCAAACTTGGTGTAGTCGCGGCAACTGGAGGGATATTCTTGGTTTATCTCATCAGCATGATTCTCGGAATGTTTGGCGTGGGAGTTCCATTTATCCATGATAGCGGTCCAATGGGTATTGCTTTCAGTCTTTTTGTGGTGGTGATTGCCGCCCTCAATCTCGTGCTAGATTTCGATTTCATTGAAAACGGGGCTGAAGCCGGTGCGCCCAAGTACATGGAATGGGTAGGGGCCTTTGGCCTAATGGTTACATTGATCTGGCTCTATATAGAGATCCTGCATCTACTGTCCAAATTACGCCGGTAGAGACAAAAAGCGCGTTCGCATTGCTTTTTTGGGGCAGCTCCGGTAAACCGGAGTCACTCCTATGTTGAAACTTTTGCCTTTTAATAAGGGCCATCTGTTGATGGCTTGTCTTTTCACCGCACTTTCCCTTTCTGCTGCTCCGCGCGATCCATTCAAACAGCTTGATGACGTGTGGCCTACGCCGGATGCCCAGCGTCGCGCCTCAGGAGCGCCTGGCCCGGGCTATTGGCAGCAACGGGCGGATTACGAAATTGATGTGGAGCTTGATGAGGTCAAGCACCGCATTACAGGAAGCGAAAAGATTACTTACCATAATCATTCACAGGATACGCTCGACTACCTTTGGATGCAGCTGGATCAAAACCTCTTTAATCCTAAAATGATCGCTGCTCAAGCCCGGACGACTTCAGGCATCAGCGGCCTGTCATTTAATAATTTTGAAGGATTGCTCAAGGCCCAAACGTTTGATGGCGGCTACAAGATCACGGCCGTCAAGGACGAGCAAGACAAGCCCTTAAAGCATGTAATCGTACAAACAATGATGCGCATCATCCCGCCTAAACCGTTGAAGCCAGGCCAAAAGATAACATTTTCAGTCGATTGGAATTTCAACATCGTTGATGCCACAAAAATGCGCGCGCGAATGGGCTATGAATATTTCAAGGACGACAAGAATCATCTTTATGCCTTGGCGCAATGGTTCCCACGAATGTGTGCTTATACCGATGTTACCGGCTGGCAGAATAAACAGTATCTTGGCACCGGTGAATTCGCATTGGAATTTGGTAACTATGTTGTACGGATTACCGCTCCAGCTGACCACATTGTTGCCTCAACTGGCGAACTTCAAAATCCGGATAAAGTTCTCACAAAGAAACAACGTGAACGTTTGGCTCAGGCGCGAAATGCAAAGAAACCAGTCTTTATTGTGAACCTTGAAGAAGCCAAGACGAATGAAAAGGAAAAGGCCAAGGGGAAGAAGACTTGGGTATATAAGGCTGACAATGTGCGCGACTTTGCATTTGCAAGCTCCCGGAAATTTCTATGGGACGCAATGGGGGTGAATCTTAATGGGCGAAAGATCATGTGCATGAGTTACTGGCCTAAGGAGGGCGAACCATTATGGAGCCGTTACAGTACCCATGCCGTGGCGCACTCGGTAGAGGTTTACTCGAAATTTACTTTCGATTACCCGTATCCGGTTGCCATTTCGGTGAACGCGCCTATAGGAGGAATGGAGTATCCAATGATCTGCTGGCAAAGACCGCGTCCTGAGAAGGACGGCACCTACTCCAAGCGGACCAAATATGGGCTCATCTCAGTGATCATTCATGAAGTGGGTCACAATTGGTTTCCAATGATAGTCAACTCTGATGAGCGCCAGTGGATGTGGATGGATGAAGGGCTCGATTCATTTCTTCAGTTTCTCACCGAACAGGAATGGGAAGAGGATTATCCTTCACGTATTATGCCCGAACGAGAATCCGGGTTGCTGGGATATTTGAAGCAGGAGAACAAGATGCCGATCATGACCGGGGCCGATTCATTGCAAAGCACCGGATACAACGCCTATACCAAACCTACCCTTGCTCTCAATATCCTGCGAGAAAGTGTACTTGGCAGGGAACAGTTCGACTACGCCTTCAAGCAATACGCACGCCGGTGGATGTTTAAGCGGCCTACGCCTGCTGATTTTTTCCGAACCATGGAAGACGCCAGCGGGCAGGATTTGGATTGGTTCTGGCGGGGTTGGTTTTATGGAACAGACCACACGGATATTTCCATTGAGAAAATCCATCACTACGCATTGGACACACGCGATCCTTACAAGGAGAAGACTGACAAAAAAGACAAGCGCGACGACGCCCCAGAGCGCCTATTCCAACGCCGTAACAAGCCGCTTGCCAAGCGAGTGGATGCTTTTCCTGAGTTAAAGGATTTCTACAATGAATTTGACGAGCTGGACATCACTGACAAAGATCGTGAGAGCTATGAAAAAATGCTCAAAGACCTCAGCGATAAGGAAAAAGAGTTCTTAAAGGATCAAAGTAACTTTTATAAAATTGACCTGAAAAATAATGGGGGCTTGGTCATGCCAGTAGTGATGAAGGTCACATATGATAACAAGAGTACGGAGATTATTCGGCTGCCTGCTCAAATTTGGCGTCGTAATCCCGATGAGGTTTCCAAGTTACTGGTTACGGAAAGGAAAATAACCAAGATTGAAATCGACCCACATCGTGAGACAGCTGATGTGGATATCGAGAACAATTACTATCCTCGGCGCATCCGTGAGAATAAATTTCGACTGTCAAAACCTTCAAGACCAAGCAATCCACTGCGTGACCAGAAAAAGGCCGATGAAAAAGCCCGCAAAGAGGCAGAAGCAAAGGCAAAAAAAGAACAGGATAAAAAGACCTCGCCTAAAAAGAAATGAACGCACGCAAACTGCTGTTAGTCCTTCTAACTTACGGCTCCTTGTACGCTGCCGACCGCCCCAACTTAATTTATATCCTTGCGGATGATCTGGGTTACGGCGACTTAGGTTGCTACGGGCAAAAAACACTCAAGACGCCCAATCTTGACCGGATGGCGAGCGAAGGCATGCGATTTACCAGGCATTATGCAGGTAGCACCGTATGTGCTCCCTCCCGCTGTGTGTTGATGACTGGTCTGCACACAGGCCATGCGCGCATTCGTGGCAACGGCCCGGGGCGGCTGCTGCCCGAAGATGTTACTTTTGCAAAGGTATTGCAGCAGCATGACTACCAAACCGGCTGTTTTGGCAAATGGGGAATTGGCAACCCACCTCCGCTTGATGATCCGCAGCGACATGGGTTCGATGAATTCTATGGCTACATCAATATGTACCACGCGCACAATTATTATCCTGAGTTCTTGGTACACAACGGCCGAAAAGTTCCATTGCGCAATGTCTTGTATGACGATTGGCGAGCCAAACGCGTCGGCCCTCGTGAGGGTGCTGGTGTAGCACGGATTGCCAAAGATTATGCCCCGCATTTGATTGCCGACAGGATGCTGGGGTACATCCGCGACTGCGCGAAGCAGAAGGACAAGCCATTTTTTGTCTACTACGCCCTTAACATCCCGCATGCCAATAATGAAGGTGGGGGCGAAAAGCGAATTGAACGCAACGGCATGCGGGTTCCGGACTGGGGAAGTCACGCAAATCTCGACATTCCGGATCAGGAAAAAGGTTTCGCCCGAATGATCGATTACATCGACCGTGACGTCGGCAACATCCTGGCACTGCTTAAGGAACTGGGTATTGACGACAATACGATGTTGATGTTCTCAAGTGACAATGGGCCGCATCAGGAAGGAGGGCACAAGATGCCATTCTTTGATAGCAACGGCCCACTGCGCGGCATGAAACGGGACCTTTATGAGGGGGGCATTCGTGTGCCATTGATTGCGCGCTGGCCCGGACAGGTGCCTGCCAAAAAGGTAAGCCACCATATCAGTGCCTTTCAGGATATCTTTCCTACAATGCTTGAGCTCGCCGGTATTGAAACCAAACACCGGACTGACGGCATCTCCATTGCGCCCACGTTGCTGGGGCGAAAAGGGCAACGTGAACATGATTACTTGTATTGGGAATTCCTCGAAAGAGGCGGCAAGGTTGCCGTGCTGAAGGGCGACTGGAAAGGTATTCGCCTAAACAGCCAAAAGAAGCCCAACGGACCACTTGAAATTTATAATCTGGAAAAAGATATTGGGGAGGAAACAAACCTTGCTTCACGACAGCAGAAGCTGACAGAGGAATTTGAGGCCGTTATGAAACGCGAACACGCGGAACTCAAACAAAACTGAAATTTACCTAATGAAAAAAATTATTATTACACTTGCACTGATCCTATTCACTTTCACAGCCGAGTCAGCCGGGAAACCAAACCTTATTTTTATCATGGTCGATGACGCCGGCTATGGTGATTTCAGTTGCTACGGGCAAAAGCTTTTCAAGACACCGAATATCGACCGTATGGCTGCAGGCGGCATGAAGTTTACCCAGCACTACGCCGGCAGCACCGTGTGCGCTCCGACGCGTTGCAGCCTTTTGAATGGCGTACACACCGGCCATGCCTACATACGCGGCAACCGCGAGGTACAACCCGAAGGGCAGTGGCCGATCCCTGCCAGTCTGATCACAATCCCCAAGCTTTTGAAGAAGGCCGGCTACTCCACCGGCATGTTTGGTAAATGGGGCTTGGGTGCACCCGGGTCCGAAGGTGATCCTGTGAAGCAGGGTTGGGATGAATTTTACGGCTATAACTGCCAACGACAAGCGCACACATTTTATCCAAAGCATTTATGGCACAATGCCAAGAAAGTG
>CBFHWX010000057.1:0-18021 GCA_965659445.1 Limisphaerales bacterium
TTGGGCTCCTTGGATCGCGAAAGGAAAAATTCTTGGCACCGCCGGGGGTGGCTGGGTTGGCGAAGAGACTTTTGCCGTGGGGATACAGCGGGTTGATAAGGCCATAGCGGGCGGGACCGGTCTTTAGAAAGCCGCCGGTCCAGCCGGCGCGCCACGTGCAGAGGTCGGTGTCGAACACGATCGTACCCTCGCCCTTGTCGCCCACACGAATGGCGATGCCCTTGTGCGTACTCCCCTTCGCCGTGGCAATATGACCACTGACAAACGGGCCGAACTTCACCTTCGCATAACGCGCATCCACCCAATCACGTTCGCCTTGTTGAGGAATATCCTTAGGCGCACCGACAAGTGCAGTCGTTGACGCCAGAAATAGAAGGGAAATTAAGCGGATTGTTGTCATTTATTTTCGAGGTATCCGAGTTGGAAAATAGTCGGTGAGATAAGTGAGTGTCAACGATTTGGCATGACGAATGTGGGGATAAGTCGGGTTTGGCAGTATGTTGAGATTCTGTTTAATTCCACGCGCTGATGAGGAAGCCATTACTTTGGTTAACATTAGTCGGAGAGGTTGTCTTTGGAGGATTTCTACTGGCCCAGGACGCTGAATCGCCATGGAAAGTCGAATCGCTCAACGCGAATGGGGTGATCAAATTCGACCTAGAAACCGGCGAGATGCGAGCCAAGAACGGTGTGCGCGTGCGATACAAGGAGGGCACACAAGAAGCCGCTGTACTCTCTTCAAATAACGCGATTCTAAATCAGAAAACCGGTAATATCACTGCCACCGGCAACGTGATCTTGAGCCGCGAAGACACAGTGTGGAAAGCGGAACGATTGGAATACAACTTCCGTACCAAGAATGTAACCTCCGCCCAATTCCGTGTCGGGAAGATGGCATACTTCATAAAAGGTGCCAAAATGACTGGCAACCAAACCAACGGCGTATTTCAAGCTAGCGATATTATTTTTTCCGCGGAGGATTCCGAAAAGCCTTCGATGTTCATCAAGGCCAAGTCGGTGGAGGTGGTTCCGGGCGAGCATGTGATCTTCCGGAACGCCACGGTGCACATCGGAAATCAACCCGTCTTTTTTCTGCCCTACTATAAACGCAGTCTGAAACAACATCCCTGGAACATCCACTTTAGACCAGGATATAAAAGTGAATGGGGCGCATACCTGCTCAGTTCGATTCGCTGGCCTAGTGATGAAAAGTTTGGTGGTGAGTTCAATCTGGATTACCGCAGCAAACGGGGCGTTGGCTTCGGCCCAACGCTACATTATCGGTCGGATAAATGGGGTGACGGCTACTTGAATCTCTACCGTGCATTTGATGATGATCCTCTGACTGATTCACGCGGTCTTTCCATCGATCGTGAGCGAGATCTGGCGCAATGGAGTCATCGCCTGCGTCAGGACAACTTCACAGCCACCGCCGTGATGGAGTATGAATCCGACGAATTTATGCGCCGCGATTTTTACGAGGACCTGTACCAAAACAATGTCCAACCCAACACCTATCTCGAGTTGTCACATGACTGGGAGAATTACAACCTCAGCATGCTCGTCCAGCCTCGGGTTAATGCCTTTTATGAAAACATTGACCGCGTTCCGGATTTAAAACTCTCCGGCACCCGTCATCGCATCGGCGATTCCCCCTTCTTTTACGACACCGAAACCTCCGTCGGTTACCTGCGTCGCCGCTATGATAATGCCAGCGCGAACAATGACTACGGCCTGCTACGTGCTGACTCGTTGCATCAGATATATCTGCCCAAAACCTATGGTGGCTGGTTGAATGTAACCCCGCGTATCGGCGGACGATTCACTCATTACGGCGAGACGGACGGCACAGGCAGCAGCAAGACAAGCAGTCAACGCTACGTGTTCAACACTGGCGTGGAGGTGTCCACAAAGTTTTCAAAGCTCACGCCAAATACCAAGAGCAAGCTCTTCGATGTGAACGGAATTCGGCACATCATCCAACCTTCCATCAATTACGCGTTTATTCCAAGGCCGAATCGCGTGCCTGATGAACTGGATCAATTTGATTACGAACTCACCAGCCCACGCCTACTACCAATTGAATTTCCCGAAAACAACGCAATCGACAATATCGACAGCCAAAACGTGCTCCGACTTGGACTACGCAACCGACTCCAAACCAAACGTTCCAACGGCTTGCAGGATGTGGCGGATTGGGATCTATTCACCGACTGGCGTATCGACCCAAACTCCGGCCAGAGCAAATTTGCAGATCTCTTTTCCGATGCCATTATTCGCCCGCGATCTTGGTTGAGCCTGAATTCCGGACTGCGATATGACCTCGATGATTCATTATGGCGTACCATTAATCATGGTTTCACCATCTCACCCAAGCCAAATCGCTGGAATATTCAGGGCGGACAATACTATTACCTCGCTCACCCCAGCACCTCCAAATCCGACCGAACAGATGTGTTTTACAGCGGGCTGGGTTATCGCCTGAATGAAAACTGGTCATTCAGCACTCGCCAGTATTATGACTCTAAACTAGGCGAGCTGGCACAGCATGATTACATTATCCATCGCGATATGAGTAGCTGGACATTTTTGATTGATCTTTCATTTAGGAAGGCTACCGGTCGGCGAAACGACGAAACAAGACTTTCTTTCAACTACTCATTGAAATTCCGACCAAGCAATCCGGATTTTTAATTACCGATCCACCGCCACAAACCGCGCCACCACTGGTCGATGATCCGACGCCACACCCCAATCCGCCATGGTGTGAATACGTGTGCCGGCGCGATCCAGTTCCTTCGCCATTCCCTCACTGGCAAGGATGTAGTCAAACCGACTGAAACTATCTTTAAGTCCGTAATATGAAGTCCATGACACACGCCTTGAAAGATATTTCGGATTCAACGGATGCGCCAGTCGATCACCATTTTGTTCAAATGGCCGAAGGTCCAACAAACGCGGCGCACGGCGTCCAATCAGATCGCGGATAGGCTCTGCGTTCGGAGTATCGTTCAGATCCCCCACAACCAATATATTTGCACTGGTATCGGCCATGAGGCGCGCCTCGACAATTCTTCGCAACGCGCGAGCCTCGCGCAATCGCATCTCGGCCTCACTGGCTTGTGGTACGGGACGTTTTGATTTCAGGTGCGCATTCAACAACGTAAACCCATAATTATCATTCACTTGAACTCGCACCTCTCCAAAACCACGACCAACTCGGAAACGCCGGCGATCCAGTAAATACATCACGTTGGTGTGTGAATGGACAGTGATCGGAAATCTACTGAGCACCGCCAGATGGATTGCCGGATCCGGCCCGACTACCCATTCGTGATGCGGATATTCCAAACCCTTGAGCTTGAGCCTCTTTTCCAAATCCACTAACGCGGCAAGGCGGCCAATTTCCTGCAAGGCCAAAACATCCGGATGAATTGACACAATGGCATCGGCCACCTTAGATCTTGAAAGTTCAGGTTTCACTGAACGCGTTCCAAATTTTTTAAGAAAATAATTTTCCACATTAAATGTTGCCACGGTAAAGGTATCAGCCGCTTGGATTCCTGATATATATAAAAAGTACAATATGACTGGAATTTGTCGCGATAGAAACATGATGTTAGAATAGATAAATTAGCCCTTAAAGGAAAGTCATTTGCCCGATTGCAGAAAAGTGCTACAATTTTTATCATCAAGATGGAATCGGAAAGACAAGCACCCCTAACGGACATCCAAAAGGAACGCGACGATCGTGAGTTACGTATCGACAAGGTTGGCGTTCGCAACCTGCGCTTCCCAATCCGCATTCGCGACAAGGCCCACGCACATCAGGACACCATTGCCACCATCGGCATGTTTGTCGACTTGCCACATCACTTCAAAGGAACTCATATGAGTCGTTTTCTTGAGGTGCTCAACGCGCATGGAAACGTGGTGCACGTGGAGAATATTCCCGACATCCTCATTGCCATGCAGGAAAAGCTCGATTCACAAACAGCACACTTGGAAATGGATTTTCCGTTCTTTTTGGAAAAAGCCGCACCGGTCACGGGCAAAACTGGCTTGATGGATTATGGCGCGCGGTTTGATGCCACAACCAATGGCAAAGAGATCGATTTCCTCCTTGAGGTCCGCGCTCATGTCACTACCTTGTGCCCCTGCTCAAAGGCAATCAGCAAGCAAGGTGCACACAACCAACGCGGTGAGGTAACCGTGCAACTCCGTAATAGCGAGACTGTTTGGATTGAGGACGTTATCGAATTGATCGAATCCTCGTCCAGCAGCGAGCTGTATTCCCTCCTCAAGCGACCAGACGAAAAATATGTGACTGAGCGCGCATTTGAGAATCCCGTTTTTGTCGAAGATCTTGTGCGGAATGTGGCGGTACTCCTAAACAAACACCCACATGTGACATGGTACAAGGTGGAGGCCGAAAATTTTGAGAGCATCCACAACCACAATGCTTACGCATGCATCGAAAAAGGCTGAAAAATCTGCCAATTTCGGTATGAAAAATTTTCACTTTTTTATGGTAATTCAGATTACTTTTGCTACATTCCCCACCCCTTTTGCTAGGAAATAGGTAATAAATACTCCGAAACATCTGATTTACCCGTGGCAGCAAAGAAGAATAAAGCCAAAAAAGCCCCTAAGAAGGCCGTGAAAACTGCCACAGCCAAAAAGGCTGCGCCTGCGAAGGCCCGAAAGAAAACTGCCCGGAAAGGCAAAAAAGTTGTAGCGGCAACCGCCGCTTCCATTCTCGGCATTGCCACATCAAAAAAATCTGATAAGAGTAGGTCAATCCGCCGGACTACCAGGGTGAAGGCGAAATGGAAAAAATATTATGATATTCTTCTCGATCTCCGCGGGCGACTAATGAACCAAATGGGTGATTTGAAGAAGGAATCCGCTGAGGAAATGCCTGGATATTCGATGCATATGGCTGATTCGGGCACAGATAATTTCGATCGCGATTCCGCGTTGAGCTTACTCTCTGCGGATCAGGATGCCGTATACGAGATCGATGAAGCACTCAAACGCATCGAGGAAGACATATATGGAATCTGTGAACTAACCAACAAGCCAATACCAAAGACACGCCTCAATGCCGTCCCGTGGGCGCGCTATACTGTTGATTCGCAGGCAAAACTGGAAAAGGATGGCGCCATTAGACACCGAAAACTCGGAACTCTGGGCACGTTAGCTGGCGCCGGCTCCACAAAGGTCGCAATTGCAGACAATATAGATTCAGTAACCAGACCCGAAAAGAAGAAGGGGAAAGGATAAACGATGCCACGCGAAATCATCACTCTCGAATGCACCGAAGCAAGAAAAGAGGGTAAACCGCCCTCACGCTATATGAGCACGCGCAATAAGAAACTCCAAACCGAGCGCGTGGAGAAAAAGAAATACAACCCCCATCTTCGGCGCCATACCTTGCATCGGGAAATAAAGTAATTTTATGCCACGCAAAAACAAAAAAGACCGTCGCGGTGGAACCAGCGAACGGCGTACCCCGCGGCCAAAGCCCGTGGTGGATTTGAATATCACGGACCTAGATCCTAAGAATGTTGATCTCCTTCGCAAATACGTTACTGACCAAGGTCGTATTCTGCCGCGCAAATACACCGGCCTACCAGCCCATTACCAGCGGCGTCTTACTCGCTCTATCAAACGCGCGCGCCAAATGCTGCTGATGAAATAATTTTTGGGCGGCCCGTCTGGCAATTGCCTCCGGGCCGTTTATGTGCCTCACTATTGCGAATTGATTGCAATAATGGTCTACGCTGCGCTCATCCTATCTGTTGTTGCTGGTGCTGTTGCCTTCAAGGCATTCAAACTTGGAGAACCAGGGAAAACCAAACTAATCACGGCTTTCACTGGCGCGTACCTTATAGCTCTTACCTGCCTGCATTTACTGCCTGAAGTTTTTGGCGGAGGGCATGACCATGTTACCCAATCTCAACCAACCCCTGATCCAGTCGCCCTTGGCGCTTGTGTTCTGCTTGGTTTTTTTCTTCAGATTGTTCTCGAAAATTTCTCGGGAGGGATAGAGCACGGGCATGTTCATCACACACAACACGCAATACCATTTGCAATGATTACTGGCCTTTGCCTGCACGCATTCATCGAGGCAATGCCCTTAAACCATACCCATGGGCCACATCTACTGATGGCAATCACGGTACATAAATTTCCGGTCAGTATCGTTCTGCTCGGGATGTTGCTTCGCAATAGTAACGTAAAGAAGCGAGCCTATAGCTTGTTGGCCATGTTTGCATTTATGGCTCCGGCTGGTGCTCTCATCGGTGACCTACCCTCTCTGAAACCCCATGCCCCCTTCCTTCTCGCCATGGTGATTGGTATTTTCATGCATGTGTCCACAACCATCCTGTTTGATTCCACAAGAAATCGTCATCAGGAAGTTGCAACAAGACTGGCTTATTTTCTTTGGAACTCCCCGCCGTCTGCCCAATTGGGTGTTCTCATTCCGCTTCACGCGCACTAATCATGGAGCGGCATCAACAGGATCTTTACGAACTCGCGAGCCGACTCCGTGAAAACAATCGACGCGTCACTGGACCGCGCCAACTCATCCTGGATCTGTTGCGCCGCGAGAAACATCCAGTCTCCGTCAGCGAAATCCATGAGAAGCTCAGTGAGCTTTGCAATTTGGCGACCGTCTATCGCTCGATGCGCCTCCTAGAGGCGATGCAAATGGTGAAGCGATTTAATTTCGGCGACGGCTCGGCACGTTATGAATTGCTCGGTCGCGATGACGACGGACACCATCATCATCTGATCTGCAATGAGTGCAGAAAAGTTGTCGAAATTAATGATTGTTTTCCGAATACCCTGGAAGATCACATCGCTCATCGGCACAACTTTCGTGACGTTACGCATCAGCTTGAATTCTTTGGAATCTGTCCGTCCTGTCAACCCGCGTGAACAAAAGTACCCGAATGCCACTCGCCACGTCGCCCCGCACGCTTGAGTTTCATCCCTCTGTTTTCAACGGCCGCCTTCACCTCAGCGAATTGCTCATCAAGAATTCCCGCCAGAACCAAAACTCCTCCAGGCTTGACCCGGGCAATGAGACGGGCGGCGTTAGCCATCAACAAATCATAAAATAAATTCGCACACACGACGTCGAATTTCACGCGCGGTTTGAGCGACATTTTCGACACATCACCCATGCTCGTTTTCACTGCTTGAGTCACGCGATTTCGTTTTGCATTTCCATTGGCCACCCGCACTGCCTCGGAATCAAAATCTATCGCGCGGATCGGTCGATAGCCCAGCTTAGCGGCGGCAATTGCAAGAATCCCTGAACCGGTACCGACATCAAGGAGACTTTGCGATTCACTCCCTTTGTGAATACCCACCAGTTGGCGAAGGCAAAACTTTGTTGTCGCGTGTTGACCTGTGCCGAAACTGAGACCCGGGTCCAGAATCACAACCGCTTGACCGCGCGTCGCCTTTTCCTTTCGCCAACTTGGTTTTACCAGCAGTTTGCCAGCAATATCGATTGGCAGAAAATGTCGCTTCCATGAATCCACCCAATCCTCACGGCGCAACCGTTTTATCTCCAGTTTTCCATGACCAACTTGCAAACCGCATTCCTTGATGATCTTCAGCCCATCAATCACGTCTTGTTTGTTTTCGACTGTAACGGTTTGCTGTTCCGTCAGATAAACCGAGACAATTGGGTTGAGACGCTCCGGATGCGTGAAAACTGATGGTACAATTCCAAATACATGCTGCATCACCACGCACACGGCTTCCTCCGCTTCAATCGTCGTGGTGAGAGAAACTTGCCGAAAAGCGGTTTTCATCCGGCATCGATAGCTGCCTGCTGCAGCTTGACCACCTCGTCCACACCATGCTTACCGAACGTAAGCATTTGCGTGAGCTGATCCGCCGTAAAAGTCGCCTCCTCCCCCGTACCTTGCACCTCGATAAAATTACCGGTGCTGGTCATCACCAAGTTCATATCCACCTCAGCAGCAACATCCTCGACATAGCAAAGATCGAGCAATGCCTGGCCCTCCACAATTCCAACGCTCACCGCCGCGATAGGATCAAGAAATGGAGATTCCAAAATTAAGCCTTCATTGATAAGCTTATTTACTGCGATGCTCAGTGCCACAAACGCCCCCGTGATGGAGGCCGTGCGTGTACCTCCATCTGCCTGCAACACATCGCAATCAATCCAGATTGTACGGCTGCCCATTTTTTTTAAATCCAACGCCGCACGAAGCGAACGTCCTATTAGCCGTTGTATTTCCGTGGAGCGCCCATCGAGTTTACCCCGGCTGATATCACGCCTTTTTCGATCCAGTGTCGAGTATGGCAACATCGAGTATTCAGCTGTTATCCAGCCGCCCTCCACCCCTTGGGATTGCATCCAGCGCGGGACATTCTCCTCTATACTCACACCACAAATCACCCGGGTGTCACCCCATTCTATCAGGGTAGACCCAGAGGCGTGCGGGGCAATGTTGTTTTGAAATTTAATTGTCCGCAGTTGATCGTTTGCGCGCCCATCGTGGCGTTGATAAGTATCACTCATTGCAGCCAAGTGTAGGCAAGGGACACTTCACGGGCAATCCCGAAGCTTGGATGTTTTTCATCGTCAGTTAGTTCCTGTTTTTCTAGGGTGACTACGTGACGCCTCGCGTGCCATGGACCCCATCGGATGTAATGCAGATCCTGCTAGCATGGATCCTCGCAATGCTTATTGGTCAAATAGCTTACGGCTTCTTTGTTCCCGCACATATTGAAGGAAGGCATCGCGTGAGTGATGGAAACCAATCGATCGAGGTTACTTTTTTACCTAATAACCGATATGAAACGGAAAGTGACTCGGGCGAATTCCATTTCGAAGGCAAACAACCACAACAAAACCGCAACACAATTATCTTCAATCCAGAAAACGGCGAGGAATTCTCCATGAAATTCGTCGGCACCACACGTGATCGAGTAGGGATCATCGCGGTAAACCTCATCTTTATTCAGGGGAGCGTAGTCATTCTGATCATGCTGCTGCTCTTTAAATATCGCCTCAAATGGAAAGACGCCTTCGGCGGCATCCATGATCCAACACATACCATCGCCCTTCCCTTTTTACTGGGTAGCCTTTTTATTTTTCCCGCATTCCTATTGCACAGTGTTTCACATTTCATCATCATCAAATTGGGCGGCGATCCTTCTCCACAACAAGCCGTACAAATGGTTTCCGCCGCGGAGAATCACGCAGAGATTGCGCTCCAAGCATTCAGCGTGGTTTTCATGGCCCCGATCGCCGAAGAACTTCTTTTTCGGGGTGTTATTTATAGCAGCATCAAACAGATCGGCTATCAACGTGCTGCGATTGCCATTAGCTCCGTTCTCTTTGCCGCCGTTCACAGCTCATGGGCATTAATTCTCCCACTGATTGTCCTCGCATACATCTTGGTATGGTTATACGAAAAAACCGGATCACTTTTCGCTCCAATAGTCATGCATGCCACATTTAATGCCATCAACTTCACGCTCATTAAGCTCAGTCCGCAACTCGTCCAATAATGACCGAGACCGAATTAATCCAAAAGCTCACAGCGGAATTAGACAGTGACTCATCGGTGCTCATCGGCCCTGGCGATGATTGTGCGGTGATTGAATTGGGTGGACAGAAGCTGTTGTTCAAAACCGACGCCATCGTCGAGGACATTCATTTTACAGGCGACACACCGCCAGAGAAGATTGGGCGCAAAGCCATGGCACGCGCCTTCTCGGACATCGCTGCTATGACCGGCACCCCAACCCATGCGCTGGTAACCCTTGGATTATGCGAGAAACACAAGTCCGCTTTCGTCGAAAAAATTTTCAAGGGGCTCAGGGATATCGCCGCCGAATACAACGTAAACATTGTCGGTGGCGAAACCACCACATTACCCAAACTCACTCTTTCCATTTCACTACTGGGCACTTGTTTCAAGCCTATCCTCCGTAATGGCAGCCAACCAGGAGATGCCATTTTTGTTACGGGCGAAGTAGGTGGTTCCATCATCAGACATCATTTGGAATTCACTCCCCGCATCAAGGAAGCTCATTGGCTTGCTGAAAATTTTGATTTGCATGCCATGATTGATCTCAGCGATGGACTCGCCACCGATCTCCGGCATTTACTCCATAAAAACCGCGGCGCTGAGATTCTCACCAAAACCCTTCCCGTTCGACGTGAGGCAAGACTGCTTGCGAAGGAAAACCCCGGTGGGAAGACCGCTCTGCTCGCCGCGCTGACTGACGGTGAGGATTACGAATTGCTTTTCACCGTGGCCGCCAAGCATGCCGTTACTTTGCTTGATGATTGGAATTTGCAATTCCCCGAAACATCCTTGAAATGCATTGGCAAAATAACCGACAAATCAGGGATTACATTGCGCGACGACAAGGGTATAAAACCGCTAACGATTCATGGCTACGATCATCTCCAACAGTCCTGAAGAAACCTTTGTCATAGGCAAAACATGGGCAACCGAAGCACAAGCCGGCTTAGTAATAGGGCTCGTTGGGGATCTCGGCACAGGCAAGACGCAACTCGTGAAGGGTATCGCACGCGGTTTGGGTATCGCCGAGCCCGTTAACTCACCCACGTTTACGCTCGTTTGTGAATACGATGGAACCACGAAACTCAATCACTTGGATTTCTACCGCCTTCAAAATATCGATCAAATCATCGCTGCCGGATTGGAACCCTACTTATCACCAGACGGCATAACGGTCATCGAGTGGTTCGATAGATGGACTGGCCCACTCCCCGATAAATTTCGACATGCCACACTAATCCAAATGGGAGAGAACGAACGACGCATTGAATATGAAGATTCTTGCACTTGAATTCAGCACGAGCCAACGCGCGGTGGCCATATCTGACGGTGAAAAATTTATTGCCCGAGCGGTGTCTGATGACCAGAAAACTGGCCCGCTCCTTCTCATTGATGAAGTTCTTAGGAAAGGCCACATGGATCGAACGAAGATTGGCGTCATCGCCATAGGTATAGGGCCCGGCAGTTACTCTGGCATTCGTTCCGCCATTGCCGTCGCACAGGGATGGCAGCTTGCAAAATCGGTAAAGCTTAGACCAATCAGTAGTGCAGAAGTTTTGGCCGCCACCGCCCGTGCTGAAGGTCATCGAGGCGAAACTCACCTGATCATCGACGCGCAACGCCATGAACATTATCACACCACTTGGAATCTCACTGAGACAGAACAAACCGAAACCAAGCCGCTTAGCATTATCGGCGTGGTGGAGGCATTAGAACTTGAGTCATTTGGGCCTGATCAGCCAGGTATGCGTTACTGCAAACCGTTGCACCCGTGCGCAGCACAACTCGCTAAGTTGGCTGTCAACCAAAATTCCGATGTCCCAGGATGTGCCATTGAGCCAATTTATCTCCGCCAAACAGAATTTGCGAAAGCGCCTCCGACTCGTAAACTTTAAGGCAGATGCCTTGGCTCCTTGCTAATGATGTGCCAATGGTAAATTGGCTACTGACACTGTGAATGATCTGCTCTTGCCTTCGCGCTGATCCGCCCATCAAGTTGTCACGTGAGTTTCTCGCATCGATGCTGGACGGAGATTGACCTGGACGCATTGCGCGGCAATCTCGCATGGCTAAAGTATCGAATCGGCTCGGGCAGCAGTATCATGACCGTGGTGAAAGCTGATGCTTACGGACATGGCCTACGACAAATTGCTGCGCTGCTGATGCAGTCGGGAACGGACATCTTTGGCGTGGCGAACCTTAACGAGGCGCGCGACATACGCGCTATTGGCCGCGGCTGGCCGATTCTCATGCTTGGCGCATGCCTGCCAGATGAAGTTGAGCGCGCCGTGAAGGATAACGTAATGCCCACACTCTCCAACCTCACTGAAGCCCGGTGTTTTTCACGTGCGGCAAAAAAACTCAAGCGCAACGTCAGTGCCCACGTGAAAGTGGACACCGGCATGGGTCGACTCGGCGTTCTTCCCGCCGAAGCCAGTAAGCTCCTCGATGCAATTACGAGATTACCCCACATAAAAGCCGCTGGCCTCTACACGCACTATGCCTCCGCTGAGAACGACGCTGCATTTTCGCGTGCACAACGAACATCGTTTCAAAAACTCACTAAACAACTTGAGATCAACGGACACACCTTTACCCACATCCATGTAAACAACAGCGCCGCACTGCTTCATGAGCCGAAAAGCATTTACAATCTCGCCCGACCAGGATTGCTTGTATATGGCGTATTGCCTCATGGCCGACGTCGCCCACCAGCCATTCTAAAACAGAATCTCCACCCCGCCCTGTCGTGGAAATGCCGTGTCAGTCTCGTGAAGGAAATCCCCAAGGGAACATCCCTGAGTTATGGCAATAGTTTCATCGCTACACGAAAAATGCGTGTAGCCACACTAACAGCGGGCTATGGCGATGGCTATCTGTGCAGTGGTGCAGGGCAAGCACAGGTGCTCATTGGAGATCGCCAGTGCGCCGTCCTGGGTCATATCACAATGGACCAAATGCTGGTGGATGTTTCCCGCGTTCAAAATATTAAAATCGGCGACGTAGCGGTGCTCATCGGTCGACAAGGAAAAATCGAAATCACTGCAAACAAGCTCGCACGATGGGCCAACACTATTCCTTGGGAAACGCTCACCGCCATCGCCCACCGTGTGCCCCGCGTGTACCGTGGAGGACAGGCAGCTTGACCGAACGATGGCTTTTGCGTCTACTCCTGCTGTGGGAGGTGTGAAGCAGCCAATGACCATCACTCGATTCGTGGGCCTCGCGCTCAAGGGTGCTGCGATGGGTGCTGCCAACGTAATCCCCGGTGTTTCCGGCGGCACTATTGCGCTTATAACCGGAATTTATGCGGACCTAATCGGAACACTAAAATCATTTGACTGGCACGCCGGCAAACTTTTATTGAAGGCCGATTTTCGGAAGTGTTTTAACCACCTTAATGGTCCATTTGCCTGTGCTGTGGGTGCTGGCGTACTGGTAAGTGTATTTAGTGTGGCTAAGATTTTTGAACATTTGCTTACCCATCATGAGATCCTTACCATGGCGTTCTTTTTTGGACTCATCTTGGCGTCCATTTTTCTGGTGGGTCGACAAGTTTCAAAATGGAATCCTTTTACTGGCCTCGCGCTCGTTGCAGGCATGACAGGTGCGGCAGCCATCCTACTCATAAAACCGCTCACGGAGAATCCAAGCCCGATGTATGTCTTTCTCTGTGGCATAGTGGCAATGTGCAGTATGATCCTACCGGGCATATCTGGATCCTTTATCCTCATCCTGATGGGCAACTATGCCCTGCTTTTGAAAAATACTAGCAACGTGTGGGATTACCAATCATCCCTACCCATCCTCCTTCCGTTTATTCTTGGCTGTATAGTAGGACTGTTGGGCTTCGCTCGTGTTCTGTCGTTTATTCTCGATCGATTCAAGGCAACCACAATGGCGGTACTCACTGGTTTTGTGATTGGCTCTTTAGCCGTCATCTGGCCCTGGAAAACCACCATGACAAAAACCATCGGAGAAAAGACTGCCGTAACCGGTTACCAATGGAATCTCCCCGCGCCGGATAAGCCCTTACTCCTCGCCATATTGATCATACTTGCCGGTGCCGGCCTTGTGCTTCTGCTCGACAAACTCGCTGGAAATCACAAAGCACGTAAATAATGAATTCTCCATTCTTGTCCATCACGCTTGTAACAGTGTATCAAAACACATGAGTTTGAAACTCATGAGCCTTGTGGGTCTTGCTGCCTTCATCGCGCTCGCGTGGGCGATCTCGGTGCGGCGTGACAGGTTCCCATGGCGTACCGCACTCGCCGGCATGGGTCTGCAATTCCTCATAGCCGCCATCCTGATCCCCGACACTGCCTTTGGACGCGCAGTTTACAAGATTGCCGACCAAACCGCGCAGAACATTCTCGCCTTTGCCCGTGAAGGCACACACCTCGTTTTCGGCGCACTCTCTGAAAATGAGTTAATGGAAAAAACCTTCGGCCAACCGGACGCCCTCGTGCTGGGCGTCACTATTTGCGGCACTATCATTCTCGTCGCCGTTATTTCCAGCCTGCTTTATCACCTCCGCATTTTGCAAATAATTGTGCAAGGCATGGCATGGGTCATGCAGCGGGTGATGCGCACCAGCGGCAGCGAAAGCCTCTGTAGCGCCGCCAATGTATTCATGGGCCAAACCGAGGCCCCGCTAGTCATCAAGCCCTACCTGACTGGAATGACCCGTAGCGAGATCATGACCATGATGATCGGCGGCATGGCCACCATCGCCGGCGGCGTATTTGCCATTTATGCCGGCATGGGTATTGAGGCAGGGCATTTGCTCACTGCCTCCTTCATGGCCGCGCCCACCGCCTTGTATGTTTCAAAAATCCTCCTGCCCGAGACTGAAAAGAGCGAGACCGCCGATGGCGCAAAAAGCGACGTAAAGCCAAAAACCCACAACGCCCTCGACGCCATGTGCCAGGGCGCCAGCGACGGCATGAAGCTCACCCTAAACGTGCTCGCCATGCTCATCGGCTTCACCGCCGCCATTGCTCTATTTAATTATCTAATTACCCAGCCACAACATTGGGCCGGGGTCACCCAGCCAGTGACCATCGACATGCTGCTCGGCTGGTTAAACGCCCCCTTCGCCTTCCTCATGGGCGTTCCATGGGCAGATTGCGTGGAAGTCGGCCAAGCCTTCGGCAAGCGCATCGTGTTCACTGAATTCATTGGTTACCTCGACCTCACTGAACTCAACAAGCTCAAAGAGATATCTCCCCGCAGCTTTACCCTCGGAACCTTTGCCATCTGCGGCTTTGCAAACTTTGCCAGTATTGCCATTCAAATAGGCGGCATTGGCTCACTGGCACCTGAACGACGCAAGGATCTTGCCAAGTTTGGCCTTCGGGCCATGACCGGCGGTATTCTCGTCAGTTACATAAATGCCTGTGTAGCCGGGTTATTCATTTAGATTAAAATATCGGTGTTGCCGACGCGGACGATTCAATGAATCTGAAAAATTCTACCGACATAGACTTTGGTAATTTTAATTGATCCTAATAGCACCCCAAATAAACAATTTCTGGCCTATAAAATTGACTGTATACCCGACCAACCCCTTTTATATCTCAGATGCTTTCAAATTACAAAATGCTACCCGGAATCATACTCCTTTCACTTATATTTATGATCCCGCATCTTGTGGTTCCCAGGGCAAACGCTGCGGGGAAAATTATTAAGGACATTGAGTTTGCAGTAGTTCAGGGGCAGAGCCTTAAGCTGGACTTATATCTACCGGAAAAACCAAAAGGATCGGGTTTGGTCGTCTGGATTCACGGAGGGGGATGGAGAATGGGGAGCAAGGAAAAATGCTTTATTACTTGGTTGCCGAATCATGGCTACACCGTTGCAAGCATTTCCTATCGTTTTTCTGGGGTAGCAAAATTTCCAGCACAATTGCATGACTGCAAAGGAGCGGTACGGTGGCTGCGCGCCAATGTCCGGAAATACGGATATGACTCAAAAAAAATATTTGTAGCGGGAGCCAGTGCGGGCGGGCATTTGACTGCCCTCATGGCCACCACATCCGGCCACAAACTATTAGAAGGCGGTGTTGGTGGAAACCTCGATCAATCATCCACTATTCAAGCTGCCATTGATTACTACGGGCCGACAGATTTTATCTTGAGAAGCAAAACCCAACCTTCTAGAGCCAATGAAAAAGGCTCGGTGGTTTATGAACTCCTTGGAGGTGGTGCTCATGAGAAGGTGGCTAAAGCAAAACTAGCTTCAGCTTGTTATCATGTCAGTGAGGATGACCCTCCCTTGCTAGTATTTCATGGAACAAGGGACAAGACAGTCCTCCTAGACCAATCTCAATCTATCCAGGATAGTTATAATAAAGCTGGTCTATCGATTAAATTACATATCATCGATGGTGCCGGACATGGAGGCAATATTTTCTACAGCGGCAAAAACGCAAATCGACTCCTTGAATTTCTAAAAGACCAGATGAGACCCCCACCTGAATCTAGAGAGAAATAAATAGAATGTGTTTTGGGAATCGAACCCAACGAACATCAAATCCCCAGTTTTCTGGGGAAATACGGCTATCACACTGATCACTCAGAAAACCCTGAGAGACCCAATTCTCCCAATGTTTTCCCTATGTCTCAGTGATGTTGGGGTGTGGGATTCTTCGTTTCAATGAATCTCAGTGTTTCTCTGGGGAATTGGGGAGAACGGTGAGATTGGAGTGAGAACTCTCTGAACTTCTCTGAATCAGGATGGTGGGGTAGGATTCTGTCAGCAATGAAAGTACTGATTCCAATTTTGGTAGGTTTGTTGGTTTGGGGGCAGTTTGTTGGTGAATAATTAGCTCAGCATGCTATTAAGCTTATTGGTAACCTTCAGTTTTGCCTATTATTTTGTCCGCGCAAGGGCTCGGAAAAGAATCGGGCAGGAAACAAAACTCAACAGGTCACTGCCAGGGAAGCCTTTGCGGGATGACAATCCTGACAAGGCGCCCGAAAAAAAATCAATTTACCCCAAGACTAACTGGGTAACCAGGTATAGAGAATTTTGGATACCTGATTTGATCGGCGAGATAACGTGGAAGTTAATCGCAAGTGCTATTCTCATTCATGGGGCGATGAAATTGGCTGCCCCAGGTAATCCAATCTCATATGTAGTAGTAATGGTTCCGATTTCAATTGTGGGGATTTTGTGGGTTGGGCCCTTTCTGGATTATACGATTGGTAAGATGGTTAATTCAATATACGGATTAGGTCAAAAAATCGAACCACATGCAAAATATGATCAAGCAGAATCAAAATGGAAAATGGGCTTCCCTCATGAAGCAATTAAGATGGTTGACGGACAGCTCGTAGAATTTCCTGAAGATTATGAGGGGCAGTGGTTAAAGGCTCAAATCCAAATGGAATCTCTTAAGAATTTTGCTTCAGCTGAAGCTACTCTGTTAGCGATTGCTAGTCAGAAAAAGCATGGTGCAGGAAAGGTTGTTGGCGTACATAAACAGCTTGCTGATTGGTATTTTAAAGTGGGTGATCAAGAAACGGGCAAAACAATTTTATTGGGGTTGTGTAAAAGTTACCCTAATTCACAAATTGAATTTAATTGTTCGCAACGTATAGCCCGGCTAGATTTTTCGCTAGATTCGAATGACCCCAGAGATGCTGGTGATCTTGTTTCACTTTGTTTGAAACAATTGGGCCAGCATCCGCTTGATAATTCGACACGGGAACAATTGGCTAGAATCTATTTTGATCGATGTGAAAAACCCGATTTGGCTCGGCAAGAAATAGGTAAGCTGTTAAGCAACCAATTTCAGCACCCAAAAGATATATCACGGTGGTTGAGTTTGATGGCTGACTGGCACTTAAAAGAAGGGGACCTAGATGGAGCTAGAGGTTGTCTTCAACAAATTGTGAGTAGATATCCTGACTTGCCATATTATGAGCAAGCACAAGATCGCCTTACACGAATGAAAGATATGTAGCTGTAAGGGTGCGATGTAAAGTGACCTAGAGCCTAGTCTGCATCGACCATAAACCTTCCTCATTCAAATAAGCAGCCACCTCCGCAATCAGGCGGGGCGTGAGGCTATTCCGATTCAGCCCATGCTTGTCGTACAGGCGTCGCCAGAAGTCTTTCCAGTATTTGTCGTAGTAATCATTCGCCGCGACCTTGATGTGCGGGGGGGGGGGTCTTCGTTTCTGTGAATCTCAGTGTTTCTCTATCTCTAGGGAATTGGGGAGAACGGTAGGATTGAGATGGAGATCCTCTGAACTTCTCTGAATTAAGATAGTGGGGTAAGGTTCTCTCAGCGATGAAAGTACTGATTTCAATTCTGACAGGTTTGTTGGTGGTTGGGGGTGGGAAATAATATGAAGCAATTCATATCCCTCATTCCCTTGTTTCTTTTCGTCCTAGTCACACATTGCAGCGGTGCTGATTA
>CBFHWX010000058.1:0-17959 GCA_965659445.1 Limisphaerales bacterium
CCACCATGGCCGAACTGACCCAAGCCGCGAAGAAGCGGCCTCTTTGTCGTTTTGATATCAAGTATGAAGCCCACTTCGCATCATTGCTGCCTCACGTGAGTCCTCTAAGAAATTTTGTCAAAAACTTTGCCCTCAGGGCGCTGGCGCATTTGGGCAATGACGATCCTAAAGCAGCCCTGTCCGATATCCGGATGTGCCTCTTTCTGACTCAAAGCATCAAGGATGAACCGCTTCTGATTTCCCAATTGGTGAGAATTGCCAATTTACAAATCTCCCTGCAACCAATCTGGGAAGGCTTAAAGGAAGAAAAATGGAATTCCGAGCAACTTGCCGACCTGAAGAAACAACTTGCGGACATTGATCTATTGGAAGGCTATCGCATCTCAATACTGGGAGAACGCGATCTAGCTAATCTGGCGATCGAACAAATGGCGATCAACCCAAAGGCGTTTAGCGAGATGACAGAAGGTGAATCCAACAAAATTGGCCTGGTTCCTCAGGGCTGGATACGCCAAAACCAGAGACGACTCAACGAGATGCATGTGAGATTTTCCCAACGCATTGTCGACACCAAGGCCCGACGCATTCACCCTGATATCGCGTTGGCTTTCAACAAGGAACTTGATGCGCGAACAAAACGAAAATTCCCGATCTTCGATGTTCTAAGCAGCATGCTGCTCCCCGCAATTGATAAAGTGGCGATAAAAATTGGGTTCGCTCAAGCCGCCGTAGATCACGCGGGCATTGCCTGCCTGCTGGAGCTACACAAACTGGAGCATGAAATATATCCCGCAAAATTAATTGATCTGAAAACATCTCCGCCCAACGATCCCTACAATGGAAAACCTTACGTGTACAAACCGGATGGAAAAGACAGATATCAGCTGTATGGAATCGGCTGGAACCAGAAAAGTGATGGCGGAAAAGTAATCAAGGGAAGCGACCTCCCTATTCTAGATAAGGGTGATCTGGTCTGGAGCTATTCGCCACAAGCTCTCAAAGGAGAATAAAAAAGCCCCGCAAAAAAGCGGGGATTACAAGATTCAGTGATACCGATTAGTTCTCGTCGCGAGCCTTGGCTATCTCCTCAGCCTTATCCTCCAGTACCTGTTGAATGTCCTCTATCGGAATGGCAAAGAACTCGACACGATTGGCCTTGGCGATATTGATGCCGATCAGATTACCTTCCAAATCGAATAGCGGTCCCCCCATATCCGATGGGCCAAGAAGTATTTCGTGCTGGATAACACGCTTAAACCCAGTACGACGCACACTAAACTTTCCGCTCATCTTATCATTTCGGCTTTTCATCTCGGCAAATACCAGATTGCGGTAACCAAGTGTGATCTTGAGATCCTTCTTATCCTCACCACGCCTTACTGAAACTGTGATTGTGGTCCCGGGGTCATTACTTTTCACGATCTCTATCATCTTGGCCCGTTCAAAAACTTCCTTACCATCAATCGCATAAATCACGTCGTTCTTTTTCACACCGGCTTTTTCTGCGGGGCCACCTTTTGCTACCTCGCTCACCTGAACACCCCCGAATGACTTGCCATCACGACCGCCTAGAATGACACCGATCACGCCCCCAGACTTCTTGATTTCGCGAGAAGTAGCACTGAGCACGCCACCGCGCACACCAACCTTGGGAGGAGAGTCCGCGACAACGGCCACCAGCCAAGTACCACGGGTTAACCCCTTGCTGCTACCCAATTTATAGCCAGGATCAACATCACGACCGAGGTCCAGAAAAATAAGATCATGTGGAATGTCTCTAGCCACGACTCTCGCGCGAGAAATTTTCGTGCCTGGGCCCATGACACGTATTAATCCAGGCTTGACCGTTGAAAACTCACTATTCTTAGTGACGATCAATCCGTCCTCGGATACCACCGTGCCAAGCAACATTTTCGAACCATTAAATATCCTAACAGTACAGTTACTGGCTGCATCAGCCGCATCAGCAAACACGGACTGAATCGCTTTACCATCTGTGCGCTCATGTCTCGGCAACTGGGATGCCGCTGGAGCCAACCAAGTGGAAAGGAGCAGCAACGTTATGAGTGTTTTTTTCATATTAAATTTTTCTTGGGTCTATTTGATGACTTTACTTCTATTGTGATCATCACATTTTTAAGGGGGGTTGTGATCCCTTCCTTATTTTCGAGATCCGAGATTCACCTCAATTATTTTTTTCTTTCCTTCGCGAAGTAGCGCAATCTTAACCTTGGTGCCAGGCCGAAAGGCACGAATGATCTCAGTCAGGCCAAATGCGTCCTTGATGTCCTTATCATTTACCTTTTGCAGGATATCACCCTTCTGGATATCCCCTTTTTTAGCGGGAGAATTATCCCGAACCTCAAGCACCAATGCGCCAGATTCGTTGTTCTCCGTGTACACGCCAAGGTAGGCCGGAAGCTTCGAAGAGGGATCGATCAGGCCTTCCCATTCATCCTGAAACGCTGTCATGGCTACATGCATATTAGAGTCAGGCGCACCAGATATTCTGCTATGGATACCTATTACCACACCATTAAAATCAAATAACGGCCCGCCTGAATCACCCCCGAGCAACATGCAGTCAGTACGAACTGTAGTTCTTGTCGATTTGATCACCCTACCGACACGCACCACTACTCCCCGTTCCTTATCAAGTCCACCTGGGTTACCCACCGCAATGCACCACTGACCCATCTTGGGCAGCTTATCCTTACTCTTGTCAAAATCTACTATCGGAAGGTCATCAGGCGGATTGGTAATACGCACCATCCCAGAATCACTACCCTTATGCATCCCCAATGCCTTACCCTTCAGTCTGCGACCATCATTAAGTATCACAGTCACGGAGCGCCCGGGTGTGCCGGAAACATGACCAGCCGTAAGTACCAGACCATCCTTATTGACGACGACGCCACTACCAGAGGAGCCGCCCATTTGAAGTGTAACTGTGGCAGCCATGCATTTCTTGAGGACACTCTGCACCTGTTTCTGGATGGCCAACAGGTCGGCGACATTTTCCGGGGTCTTTACCCAAGTGGGAATGGCTGCACTTAACGGGAGTACGACCGCCATAAGAAAAGCTGCAAATTTAATTTTAAAGTTACGCATTGCTCAATTGTTATGACGTAGTCTACCCGTTTTGGTTACGCGTGGCAAACGTAAGGAAAATGTTCCCTTTGTAAATTTACACCGAATATCAACTTTATTTTTCTTTTTTCAGGTGTTTATCGGCAAATTTCAGATACTGCACCCAGTCATATTCTTTTACATCATGGCTCCCACTACGCACATGATAACCAATCGTGCCCATGCTGGGCGTGTCCACCGGTGGATGTTTGGCCGCCGGCAAGCCAATCCTCCCGTATAATTTATAAACCGAGTTCGCATGTTTTCCCGATAGAAATTCGCCATGCGGATCAGCCCAGCGATCTCCCACTGCACTGGCAATATAAACCGGACGCGGCGCCACAAGGGCCACAAGCATATGTTGATCCACGGGGCAGGCGTTTTCGTTGTCATTATACCTCAGAAAATTATCATTGAACCAGTGAGGGAATGAAGTGTTGATGCGCTTCACTGTCTCGCCAAAGGCTCTGCGCGAAAGCGCCGCTCCACCACAACCCGAATTATTTGAAATCACCAGAGCAAAACGTGGATCAGACGCCCCCGCCCAGAGTGACGTCTTACCCAAACGCGAATGCCCCATCACAGCCACTCGCGAGTGGTCAACAATCTTGTCTGTCTCGAAATAATCCAGCGCACGACTCAATCCCCATGCCCACGTCGCGATACTCCCCCAGTCGTCTGCCTTCGGTTGGGGATACAACGCATGCACACCGTTCTTAAATCCGTCATGAAAATCCGGGTCGATGTCTCCGTAGTAAATGGTGGCCAAGGCATAGCCGCGCGCCAGTATCTTCTCCACAGCCCAGCGGCTCTTTCCTACACCACGACCTTTCTCTGTGGCTCGATTTTCTACCACCTCGCCTTTTACTCGGCCGCGCACCCATGAATGCGGCAACCGGATGGCGGGATCGTCGTGGATGGTGTGGTTGCCGCGAAAGTTCAGTGTGAGAAAAGTCGGCACGGGCCCTTTCGCGCGTGGCGGCAAATAAATGAGGATAGTCATACGCGGGCCCTTGCGATCACCATTGAAACACACCTCAACCTGCTTGCGATCCGCCTTACCTCCGAGCACACTCTTTTGATAATCCAAGGTAAAAAACCTCATCTTATTTGGGCGACCAGGCGCACGACCGTACATCTCCTTTTTGAATAGCTCCAAAACCTCCGGTCGACGTTTCATCTCCCAATCTTTCACCGTTTTCACCGTCGACCCGTCGACCATTACCAGCGGATCTGGCAAGGTGTGCTCCGGCACCTTGGCCTCATCGTAGTTGAATCCCTTTGGTTGAGCGAATACAACAGGCGCAACAAAAAGGATGGCGACCAACCAAACGGTGTTTTTCATTGCGAAAAACTAAGCGCAAAAAGATTCCGGTGCAAGCTTGCGCAAACCACCCAACCGACGCATATTGAACCCATGCACAAGATGCTGCGTTTGTTGTTTTGTGGAGGTGGTTTGCTGTTGGCAAACTTTGCCAACGCACAATCTTCCAGCACTCAACTCACGGTGCTACCCTTCGTACAATCCAATGGCGTGATTGAGATGAGCCTCAATGCCAACTGGATGAATCAACTCTATGGTTACGGTCCCTCGCGTGCGTCCATCAACACCCAATTCCAGACCTATAACGGTGTGCCGCTCAACATAGGAGGCTACAACACTTACACGCGCGCGTTTAATAACCAGAGCGTGCCCTTCCTCGGTCGCGCACCGTTTGTTGGCGGGCTGTTCCGCAACCGCGCGCAGTTCCAACGTCGATCAATGGGGAATTTCACAGTACGCGCCACCACCGTAGATCCAGCCGGCAATCCGACAATCCGACCTGAGTTGTACAATCGCATTCCCGCGCCAAAAATGTACGGCCTTATTCCGCCCACTGCGCCCAAGACGCCATGAGCCTTTTCCCCCGGCGCCCAATTCTGGTCGCCTTGGCATTCGTACTTTGCACTCTCCTGCTGTATGCCGAAGACAAGCCGCTATCTAAGCTGCCCACTCTCGACAATGCCCTGCGCAAAAGTGCTACCCAAGCTCCGTTACGATGGCAGTTCACCGGCAAAACGCCTAGTGATCTTGCGGCGTGGCAGAAAAAATTTCGTGTCAAGCTCAGCGAATTGCTAGGGCCACATACACCACCGAAAAAATTTCAAACCAAGCGGATCGGCCGCACTGTGTTGGCCAAATACATCCGTGAGGAATGGCTGCTGGAAGCGGAGGATGCGCCTGCCCTGCCGCTGTATTTACTACGCCCAAACTCCAGTGAGGGAAATACACCCATCGTTCTTGCATTACACGGCCACGGACAATTTGGACACGACTCTGTTGTTGGGATTAATCACTCTCAGGAGCGTAAGAACGCCATTGCTAATGCAAATTATGATTACGGCCGGCAATTTGCCGAGCAGGGTTTCTTGGTCGTCGCCCCCTGCATGCTCCCTTTTGGCCGGCGACTGGATACAGGGTATGAAAATAGCCGCACCGATCCCTGCGCCATCACTTTTGTTAGGCTGGCCTTACTGGGACAAACATTGATGGGCTCGAACCTGCGTGACTGCCAATGGGCTCTTGATTTTGCATGCGCCCAGCCCAAGGCCGACTCCAACCGCATCGCATGCATTGGCCTTTCCTACGGTGGACGCATGACGATGCTCACTGCGGCGATGGATCAACGCATAAAGATTGCCGTTCCGTCGGGCGCGCTCAATGTGATGCAGGAACGCATTCGAGGCCGTTACTCCTGTGGTGCACAGGTCATTCCCGGTTTATTGCAGTACGGTGACATACCGGAGATTGGCTCGCTGATCGCTCCCCGCCCATGTATCTGGGAGACCGGTTCACGTGATAAACTCATTGTCCCGGGTTGGAAAGAGCAGGCCATCGAACGGATGCAGCGCGCTTATGTTGCTAGCGGGAAGCCCGAGCACTTACAGATTCATAAATTTGAAGGCGGACATCGCTGGGATGGTACTACTGCGATTCCCTTAATAAACAAAATGCAACTCGGCGATTGAGCTGCGATTGATTTACTCTCTCCACATGTGGAAACAACTGCCCATCACCATCCTAGTTATGGTGGTTTGGTGGGTGGGGTGCGATTCCGGCTTATCTTCATCGAAGGCCCAACCAAAAGGCGCCTTGGACGAACGCGAAGGCATTGCTTACGAGCACGAATCTAACACCCCTTACTCCGGATTGTTGTCGAGGAAATACCCAAACGGCCAAGTCAGCACGGAGACTTTTTACACCAACGGCCTGAGGATCCTGCAACGCTCGTGGTTCACAAACGGCACAATGAAGTCGGAATTCCGTTTTTATGAGGGGCAACTTGCGACACGGCGAAGTTGGAAGATGGATGGTGAGCCACAGTCCTGGAAACAGGAAGGTCTTGCAACCGCCCAACTCCAGCGCGCTTTGAAACTGATCGAGGGCAAGGGCGTGCAGCAGGATTTCGTGCAGGCCTACGTTTGGGTTTTCGCTGCGGCAACAAACGGCCACCCGCAGGCGCAGATGTTTTTGTCCAAATCTCCGTCCGGAATGACCCAGGCGGACATGGACGCCGCAGAGGCAATTGCCAATCGGCTGCTTGCATCGGAAAACTAAATCAGCTCCTTCAGCGGTGCGCCGTTTTCAACGATGGCACGCGGGCGGCTCTTCAGGTCGGTGAAAGTGGCATCCAAAGGCACCCCAAAATGGTGGTAAACCGTAGCCGCAAGATCACCTGGAGTCACAGGCCGCTCGGCGGGTTGACCTCCGTCACGATCACTCGCACCAATCACCTGCCCGTGGCGAAAGCCGCCACCGGCCACCGTCATGCTCATCACCTGAGGCCAATGGTTACGGCCGTCGGGACTGCCTTGTGTACCCATAGTGGGAGTACGCCCGAATTCGCCCATGGCAATCACCATCACCTCATCCAGTAGCCCGCGCTGATCAAGATCGCCAATAAGCGTGGTAAACAGGTGATCGAACACGGGCAGCAACGGCTTGAGCCCGCTCTCAATGCCACCGTATGGCGGAAACTTGTCGCCATGTGTATCCCAAGTGCCAGAGGCAGAGTGGTTGCTCAGATCAATTGTTACAAAACTCACGCCAGCCTCCACCAACCGCCTGGCTAACAGTGCCTTTTGTGCCCATGGATGTTTGCCGTACTCATCGATTGTCTTCTGTGGTTCACTCGAGACATCCCATGCCTGCTTGGCCTTGTTTCCAAGCAAAAGGTCATAGGCACGTTGGCCAAACGTATCGAGCGCTGCCATGTTGCCCTGTTGGTCGAGATTGCGCTGTATGGATTCAATTTGTCGGGATAGAGATCGGCGTTCACGAACACGCTCCAGTGAGAGTCCACCGGGTATTTGAAGGAGACGGCCCACATTGTCACCAACGAACGGATCGTGATTTTTCCCAAGCCACCCCCCCCATGCAAAGTGGGTGCGATCACGATGATTGAGCACCACATAGGGAGGTAGCACTGGATCATTCGCTCCCCGCAGTTTACCGACCAGCGAACCCATCGCCGGGTACATTGCCCCTTCACGATTGGCGCGTGGGGCAGCAGCACGAAAGCCAGTTTGCATCACGGTATTCGGTTGATGATTGCTGCCACGGCAATCAACTGAACGGATAATGGTAAGCTTGTCAGTGAGCTTGGCGTACTTGGGCAAATGCTCGCACACGTGCACACCCGGCAGGGTTGTCGGAATGATGCCAAAAGGTCCCCGCTTATTTTCAGGTTGATTGGGCTTTGGGTCGAGCGTGTCAATGTGGCTCGGACCACCGGCCATCCAAAGAAGGATCACAGATTTCTGTCCGTCCATTGCCCGGCCAGCTTGGGCTGCCTCGGCGCGCAGTCGAAGCAAATCCGGAAGCGTCAATCCCGCGATACCGGCCAAGCCTGTCTTGAGCATACCGCGCCGGCTAAAAGCCGCGAGTCCCTCACGGGTGCGTCCATGAAAGCTCTTAAACGTATGCGATGAAGCCGACCCTACGGTCATGCTTTGAAAATACGACTTGCAAGCAATCGTGCAAGGTTGAATTAATTCGATTACTGAATTGATGCAACAAACTAATGTAGAAACTGTGAAACTTTTTCATGGGGATTGCGTCTATATAAAGACATACAGCCCTCCAATGGAGAATCCAAAGGAAGGCTGTAACAGGTTGGGTAGCCCGTCGGACCGCACTGGTTCGGCGGGTTTTTCGTATAATTGATCCGTTTTTGGGGGTTGGCAACTACGGATTTAGAAATCTTATAATTATAAGGAAGGCCCCAAAATCATGATCCAGCTATCCTTTAGCCCAGAAGATTTTGCTTGGTGAATTTTCCACCCACAGCCGCTTGGGCTTCCCAGCCCAGCCAGTCTTCAAGAAGCGTGGTATACACGCTTCGAAAATCGGTACGGTGCTTAAGATCGCCTTGATCGAGATCACTTAAACTCGGATTCTTGCCGTGCACCCCACCTTTAGCTCCCTGCCCCACCAGAAACATGGGACCGGCAGCACCGTGGTCAGTCCCTAGGCTGCCATTCTCTTTTACGCGACGACCAAATTCTGAAAAAGTGGCGGTCAAGACACGTTCACCCAACCCGTGCCCTCTGAGATCGGCACAAAAGGCAGCCAGAGCACCGGACAGTTCCGCCATCAAGTTCTCATGAGCTCCAGCCTGCTCAGCATGTGTATCAAATCCGTCCAGTGACACAAAATAAACGCGCGCACCCAGATCCGCCGTAATCAGTTGGGCCACCGATTTAAGCCGACGCGCCAACCCACTGTCCGGATAAGGTTTAGCCGGCTGGTAATCACTGAGAACCTCACTGATTCGGGCTGAGGTATCCAGGGCAGTACTGGCAGTACGCCTGAGAAAATCCAGGTTACTGTTACCACCCGTGCCATTACCAGCCAACTTGACCATGCGTTTGCGTTGCACAGCCTTCTCCGCCTTGGAGCCGGCCAGTTGCAACTGGTAGTCCTTTAGGTTGCGCACCGTCGGAACGGTAAACTTGGTGGACACCAAGGAAAGCGGCAGCCGATCGGTCCCCAATGCGACACCTGGAACCTTGCCGGCCAATTCTTTTGCCGAGGCATCAAACGCGCGGCCCAGCCAGCCATCCCGTTTGTCGGCCACACCCGGCTTGGCCGTATGCCAAATATCCATCGAACGAAAGTGGGAACGATTCGGGTTGGGATAGCCCACGCCCTGCACCACTCCCAATGCTCCCTCATCAAAGAGTTCTTTAAAGCCAGTCATTGCCGGGTGCAACCCCAGCGAATCATTTAGACGCAGCGCTTCATCCTTTTCGATGGCCAGACTCGGGCGCAGTTTACGGTAAATATCATTGTCAAAGGGCACCACGGTATTGAGCCCGTCATTGCCGCCGGCTAACTGCACCAAAACCAAGATACGGCCATCGGCATCCGCCGCTGCGTTATTGGCCGCGCGGGCAAAGAGCGCCTGTGGTCGTGTGCCGATAGCCACCACACCGGTGGCACCGGCCACACTCAGTTGTTTAAGAAATGTGCGGCGGTTATTCATGTCAGTTGGAATTCAGGTAACGTCATCATCAGGTGCACCTGCTTTGGTGGCTTAATATTATTATCCTGCAGAGCGGGGACTTCACGGGCAAGCAAAAGTTCCTGATAATAATCCTTGGATTTTTTGGGAGTTTCAATTTTACCCATTTTCCCCGCGAGCAGGTCATGGGCAAAGTTATTGCGCTGGAGTAGTGTTGCCGAGGAAATCCACAAGCGTCCCCCTTCCCAACCTTTCACGGTGGGGGGCTCAAATAAGGCTTGTCCAAGCTGACGACAGGTATTGTTGATGGCTTGCAGATTCGGTCGAATTTCCAACGCACGCGCGGTACCCAGAGTCAATTCCAGTGGACTTTTGATGCGCGCGTGACGTGCGGTCTCACTGAAGAAAAGCTTGGAGGACAAAAGTTCGTGCATCACTGGGCTCATTGCATAATCATGCTCAGTAATACGCGCCGCCAAGACATCAACAGAAGTCGAGGACGGTTGATCGAGTACAAAAGCTCGCAAAATTTTGAAGGCAATGAAGCGCGCACATGCCTTTTGTTCGAGGCAAAGATCAACTACATCACCCCCATCCAGATTGGCGGTTTTGCCAAAAAGCGTTTTATCCATGAAATCATGCTGACGCTTGTTAAACCAAAACTTATCTTCACGCACATGCCAACCGGTGAAGGCACGTGCCGCCTGCTTGATATCCTCCTCGGTATAATTGCCTTCTCCCAAGCTGAAAAGTTCCATCACTTCGCGCGCAAAGTTTTCATTCGCGTGACGTTTCCGGTTGGCATTGCTATCGAGCCAAATAAGCATAGCCACGTCCTTGGCCATCGCCTTTAATAAGTGACGAAAGCTGCCTAGGGCTTCGGTGCGAAAGAGATCGTTCTGTGCGGCCATATGCGGAATGCTACGAACCTTGGCATTGGAGGTGGCAAAATGGTTATGCCAAAAGAGAGTCAGCTTTTCAGCAAGTGGATTGGCGGAATAAAAAATCCGATGCAACCACCAGACCTGCAAATCTTTAGTAGCTCCGGTATCAAAAGCCGCTTCCCGGAGGATGGCCTCAACCTCCTTGAAATTCTCACTCTCCTCTTGGGGCGTAATCAGAGAATCCAGCGCCTTAGTTAAACCCGCATCATGGGCAGCTTTGATTTCAGCAGCTGTAGCCCCGAACTGTGTCCGCCATAAAAAATGCGCTGCATCACGAAGCGACCAGTCCTCCGCATTATGTGGAGCCAATAGTCCGGTGGGTTTGCTCATGAAATTATTTCCATTGGCCTGAGAACTGGAGCTGAAAACCATCTTTTTTCACCGAGGTGCTCAGGCGGAAAAGTTTCATGTACTGCAAGAGTCGGTCCACCAGATCAATTTCGCCGCGCGCTTGCTCTATTGTCTTACCCTCTTGAATTCTCTGGGCAACCAGCGTACTGCGGTTGACTTTAACCAGGTCACTCAAGGCACTAGGAAACAGCTCGAAATTGAAATTGCGGTTAACACGTGTTTTATCCTGAGGCTTGGCCAACTCCTCCACCAGTGCCTTACAAAGGTTGAGCGAGGTACAAAATACAAATCGACCGTTCACCGTGGTAGCGCATGGCATAAAGTTATATGAAATATCCAGCCGCTTGTCCTTGGGTTTTTTCAGGAACTGCACGGTGTTTATTGGTATGCCTTTATGAACTACAGCAGTCATCACCGAAGGGACTCGGTTGAGACCCTGCTCTGCAGCTGTAATATTTAAAATGGTGACAACCGTCTGGAAAACCAGTTGAAAGAGCCCACCGTTCTCAGGTTTATCCAAGTCAAAAATCAACGCAAAACCCGGAAGCTTGATCCCCGGTTCGCCGTCGAAATGCTCAAAGGTTTGTTTTGCTGCCATCAAAGTGATGGTGGAACCTATCGCGGGCATAATGTCCTCACCCACGTCCTGATTAGGGAATAAATTTCCAATCTCCGATTCGAATTGATCAAATCCTGCCATCAAATGTTCCTCCAAGATATCTTCACGATTCTTGTACCAATCACCAATATTGCGATGGAGAGTGATCCCCCCCATGAGTCCGGGAACCTGGGGAATATCACGCGTACCCGGTGTGGTTGGATCAGATAAAAACCAACCGTACTTTTTCCGAGCAGCATTCACATCCCCTTCAATGGCCCCGACTAAGGAGAACCCACTTTTATTCGTGTCGAGAGTCAATCCGAGGTACGGGCTACCCGCCGCCAGCTCAATTATGCCGTGGAAAAAGAATGAGGCTCCCCCGTTACTCATTTTGCCGGGGGATTCAATGGGCTGATTGTAGAGCTTGGCGTAAGCCGGGAGATTGAAAAAACCACGGGCCAAGTGCTTACCTGGCATCTTGTTCTTCACCTTCTTGTATACCAAATCCTCAGCCATGGATTTGGCGCCGCGTCCACTCAATCCGGCAATTGCCTGATCCAACAGATCACGTGAAGCTGCGACCACCACCCAGTCCTTTTGGAACGCCAAGAAAACACTCTCGTCAAGGCTGATAATCTGTAGCTCCCCATTTTTCTGACGCTTCACATTCTCATTATCAGCCAAAGTGATCAACGCATTCACCATATTGACTACCTTGGTCAAGGCCTCCTCCCCTTGCATGCGAAACATAAGCAGAGGCTTGAGCTCTCCCCCGTTATCCGGATAAACACCCAATGTTGCCTCATTTAACAACTTGTCAGCCGCCGTCCAAAGATCCATCCCCAGAACACCTTCCACCATTGCCTTGCCTGCCAGAACTTTGTTGAATTCAGGGTTTGTTACCAACTGCTTATACTGTGGCGTAGTCAGAAAAGTTTTCAAACTATCCGAATCCCGCAGTTGAAACAGTTTGTTGCCCAGTCCATTAAACTCCACATAGCCAATCGCACCTTTGGGCATAGCCTGACTCAAAGACTGGGCCGCAAAAGAACCCAGTGAAATTGTACAGACAACGAGGGTGGTAATTAGTCGGATTTGCATGGGACCATCCTATGAGTATTCAACTTATATACAATAAGTTTTCTAAGCAAAATAGAACGGGAATACCGGAAAGATTACTCGTCAGCTTGTGAGTTTGATTGGATTGTGTTCTAATCGGCGTATGAGCAGTCATCTCGATTCCCTGCGGAAATTCACAACCATCGTTGCCGACACCGGCGATTTTGAATCCATCCGCGCCTACACCCCGCAGGATGCCACCACCAATCCCAGCCTGATTCTCAAGGCCGCACAAATGCCCGAATATGAGGAACTCGTAGACAAAGTGCTCGCAGAAGCTCGCGGGGAGGCCGGCAACGGCGACGTGATGGCAGAAGCCCTCGACAAGCTGGCAGTGTTTTTTGGTTTGGAGATTTTGAAAATCGTGCCCGGACGCGTTAGCACCGAGGTGGATGCACGCCTGAGTTTTGACCGGCAGGCCACGCTCGACAAGGCCCACTCGCTTATTGCCCGTTACGAAAAAAACGGCATCGACCGCAAACGTATCCTGATCAAAATCGCCTCCACGTGGGAAGGCATCCGCGCAGCCGAGGAGTTGGAAAAGGAAGGCATCCACTGCAACCTCACCCTCCTCTTTGCCTTTACCCAAGCCGTTGCCTGTGCCGAAGCAGGCGTACAACTCATCTCGCCCTTTGTCGGCCGCATCATGGACTGGCACAAGGCCAAGACTGGTCAGGATTCATTCGCTCCTGCAGAAGATCCGGGTGTGCAGTCAGTCACGCGCATCTATAACTACTACAAGAAATTTGACTACGCCACGGAGGTGATGGGCGCAAGCTTCCGGAACACCGGCGAAATCACCGAATTGGCCGGTTGCGATCTGCTAACCATCAGCCCGAACCTGCTTGAAGAACTGCAGGAAACAGAGGGCGACCTTCCGTGTAAGCTCGCCGTGGAAACCGCCAGGCAATGCGGTTGCGAGAAGATTAGCCTCGATGAAAAAACCTTCCGCTGGGAAATGAACGAGGATGCCTGCGCTACCGAGAAACTCGCTGAGGGCATTCGCAGCTTCGCTGCCGACACGGTGAAACTGGAGCAATTCTTGGCCGGAAAACTGCAGCTCCAACCGGCTTAAGTTTAGACTATTTGTCCTTAATCGACCTCAAGAAAGCCGGCCGATCAGTCGTGATGCCGTCAACCCCGACATCGGTAAATATTTTTGCCGTGCGGCGGTCATTCACCGTCCAAACATAAAAACCGAGCTTATGAGAGCCGGTGTCCTTTCGCATCCGTTCCAGATAATCAAGCAACGCAGAATCATCTGCCGCTCCCTTGAACCCCAAACTCAGTCCATCCAAGCCTGCATCACGTGCTTTCTTCACCAGCGTTTCCACCGAAGGCTCCCGTCGACCATTGGTTTTGTTCTGCTTAACGCTGGCTAAATAATAAACCGCACGCTTGGGAAATTGTTTTTTTGCCGCAACAACCACACTATACGAAAAACTGATAATGGCCGTTTTCGATAGCGGCGTTTTCGTCTTCTTGAGCAGAGCCGCCAGCGGCTGAATAATCTCCGGTCCGCATTTGATTTCAATCACCAGATATTTTCCATTTGGAATCGTCTCCAAAAGTTGAGAGAGAAGCGGAATGGGTTCGCCATTGAATGTTTTGTTTTTCCAATTTCCGGCGTCCAGTTGTCGGAGTTGCGCCCAAGTCATTTTGTGTACCAAACCATCATGCCCAGTGGTGCGCTTAGTGTTCTCATCGTGAATGACGACAATTTTCCCGTCCTTGGACAAATACACATCCACCTCCACTGCATCCGCATTGCGTTTCCATCCCAACTTTACCGAAGCTAATGTATTCTCCGGAGCATCATGCGATGCTCCACGATGCGCGATGATTTCTACTGCAGCAGCATCCAAGATAAAAACTAAAAAACAGAAAACAGTGAGTCGCAACATAAACTATTCCTTTGGTAACTGCACCTGTCCAGTTCCACGTAAATAAGCAACGAGATCGTGCAGCTCATCTTGATTGAATGCCAACACTAAACCCTCGGGCATCATGGAAAAATTCTGCTGCTCAATCGACGCCACGTCGCTCTTGGCCATCGTCACCACCTCGGCGGGTGTCGCCATGGTGACTGATTGGCCCTCACTACGACGGACCACGCCCACCAGTATGCGGTTGTCCTTAGTGCGCAGGATGGTAGTCCGGTAGTCATTGGGAATCTCCGCATTCGGGTCGAGTATATTGGTAAGTAGATAATCGAGGTTGTTGCGATTGGAACCGGTAATGTCAGGGCCAATCTCTCCGCCTTCACCATAGAGCTTGTGGCATTGGGCACAGGTGCGCTGAAAGAGAGCGCGTCCACGTGACAGGTTCACCGGCTTGGCAGGCTTGGCCTCAAGCAGTTTCTTATATTTGGCAATTTCCTTGAGCTTGGTTTTTGGGGTGGACCGACTCACACCCCATACCTTGTCCAGTTTCGTATTGATATCCTTCTGCCCATGCGCCCGCAGCTGACGTACTATGTCCGCGGGCAATTCGTTGACTTTCACTTCGCCCTTATCTATCGCTGCCATTAAGGCCTTTGCGTAACTCACGCGCGAAGCCAGCGTGGTCAATGCATCGCGTTTGCCAGCCGGATCCAGTTTCTGTAAAATCGCCAGAATCGACTGCGGCGTCTTGGCATCCTCAAATACTCCCAAGGCGCGCAACGCCTCCCGCTGCAATACCTCTTCCTTCAGCAACCCACGCAATACCTCGGGCAGCTTTGCATCACGCGCATCAACCAAGGATGCCAAGGCCTTCTGCCGCTCAGTTAGTTTCATCTTGCGATCGACCAACACCTTGCGCAAGGCATCCAGTGCCGCCTTACTACCGAAGGTGAGAGACAATGCCTGAGCCAATTGCTGCACTTCCGCGTTCGGGCTCTTGGCTAGCTTGGGGGCGATTTCATTCCAACCCTTGGGCATCTTGATATTGCGCTGCCCCTTCAATGCCGCCGAGATGCCCTTGAGAATATCCAGATGGAAAGCTGGATCATCCACTTCCTTAATCACACCCACCAATGCCGCCAGCGCTTCCGCGTCCTGTGCGCGCAGCGAACCCGGCAGCCATAACACCAAGGAGAGCAATAAAAAGAGACCCCTTTTCATGCGCCGCGCATTATTCCTTTTTGCCTGCGTCCCGTCCAGTCGCCATCCTGCGAGTGATAAACTGGCGAACTTTTGGAATCTTGCAGGCAGCCAGAAGCTGCACCGCAGCAACCTTATCAGCAGCGACCACTGCCTCAGCAGCGTACCAGTACATTAGCGGCAGATTCTGATCTTCCGCATCCTCCGCATGGCCAAGGAGTCCCTTCAGCACAGGCACACGCTGCTTCACTGATAAACGCTGCATGGCACTGGCCAAATACAGGCGAACCAGTGGCGATTTATCTTTCTTCGCCATGGTGACGAATTCATTAAGAACCGTTTCGTTAGGATTTTGATTTTCAGCAAGCAATTGAATGGCCCAAGCACGAAGATGTTCGCTTGAATCCTTTAATAAGGCCGCATGGGTTTCCTCTTCCAAGTGCCCGGTAACGTGCAATGCCCACAAAGCACGCAGGCGCACCGGCACAGAACTTCCTGAATCTAGAACTTTTGCTAGTTCGGAAGTATCCGTCTGCCGTTCCTGCAACACTCGACGGGCGTGGCGCACAAACCAATCATTCTTGTGGGATTGCAGCTTCAGCAATTCCGGATTGGATAGCTTGTTGATATCGCCCTGCCACGGCTTGGGCTTACCGTAGGTGATCTTGTAAATGCGCCCGGTGTGTTTGCGGGTGTTGGTCCTGTGATGGCATTCGCCGGTGTCGGAAAAATCACTGACATATACCGCCCCGTCCGGACCGTAGGCCAGTGACACGCCAACAAACCATGGATCAGCCGCGCGCATGACGTCAGGCGCATGCGTTGCCGTATAACCGCTGCCCTTGCGGATCAACCGGTCATGATTCACGCGTCGGCCATGAATATTATTCATGAACACTTGATTGCGATATTCAGATGGCCAGTTGTCACCGAGATAGATCATCGTTCCGCAGTGTGCGTGACCGCCACCGGCCTTGTCCTCCTCGGGCGTGCCGACGCCAGCGCGAATGGTCTTGGTATTGGTAAAGTGCAAATGATCGGCAATGGTGGAAATGCGTTCATAGGCATATTTGCCGGTGGGTCGATTACGCCCGGGCTCATAATAAGCGCCTTGGATCACATGAAAGAGATGCGGGTTCACGCAGTTGCACACAAAGGCGTGCCCGTAATCATTCCAATCGAGACCCCAGGGATTGGTGGTGCCATCAGCGAAGGATTCCCAAACATGCCGCACGGGATGATAGCGCCATACTCCACCATCAAGCCGTCGCCTGTCCTTCTCTGGAGTGCCGGGCTTACCAAGCAGCGACCAATTGCTGCGGCCATGTGTGTTATATAGCCAGCCATCGGGGCCCCACGCAAAGCCATTAGCCATGTTGTGAGCATTGGCATGAGTGCCAAAACCATCGAGAAGAATCACTGGTTCCCCATCGGGAACGCCATCGTAATCCTTGTCGGGAATGAAATAAAGGTTGGGCAGTGACATCACCCATGCACCTCCAAAGCCCACCTCAATTCCACTCACGTATTCCAGCTTGTCGTAAAAAACAATCCGCTTGTCGTGCGTTCCATCCCCATCAGTATCCTCGAGGATGATGATGCGATCCTTCTTGCCCGCTTTTTTGTCTGGATAATTATTGGCTTCAGCCACCCACAGCCGGCCGCGATCATCAATGCAGAAACCAATTGGCTGCTTGATATCCGGTTCACCAGCAAAAAGGGTCACGTTGAATCCCTTGGGCACCTGCATGGTTTTAGCCGCTTCCAATGGAGGGAAGGGTTTCTCGACGACCGGTTGCGCATTCTTCTTGGCACCCCAAAGATAAGGAGTGCAAAAAACAGCAAGTAGAAATCCGATAGTAAGGTGCTTCATTACTTCTTGAGTAAACGAGGCGAAGCTTCATCAACCCAGCCGGCTTTACGTTGACCTTTGCCGGGACGGTTTGTGTCACCTAAGTCTTTACGGGCGGCCTCAGCATGAGCAAGAAGTTGCTTCACCACATTAGGGTTGGCGGCGGCCACGTCGTTATCCTCGTGAATGTCTTTGGCTAGATTGTAGAGCTTGAGTTCCATCTTACCCTCGGGCTTGCCCCAATTGCGTTTCTTGGAATCCATCGCGACGAAAAGCTTCCAGTCGCCGGAACGCACGGCCTGCAGCTGGTCCATTTGGTAATAGTAGTAGGCCTCACGTGGATGTGCCTTGGATTTGCCGCTGAGTATCGGCCA
>CBFHWX010000059.1:0-17675 GCA_965659445.1 Limisphaerales bacterium
CAAACCCGAGCTCGCAATGATGCCCAATAGACGCGGCACCAAAAAAGGCCCGTACATTTTCCACGGCCGCTCCTTCCTGCCCGTCCTCGCCGAGAAAAATCCGAAAAGCTGGGATCGCATCAACGCTAGCCACACCTTCCATGAAATCCAGATGTACTACCCTATGCGCGTCGTGCGCGACCGCAAGTACAAGCTAATATGGAACATCGCCCACCCACTGCCCTACCCCTTTGCCAGCGATCTTTGGGCAGCGCCCAGTTGGCAGGCCCAATGGAAGAAAGGCCAAAGCGCCCCTTACGGGAAAAAAACCGTGCGCGAATACATCCACCGCCCGCAGTTCGAGCTCTTCGACATCAGCGCCGACCCCAACGAAGCAGTCAACCTCGCCACCGACGCCAAATTCGCTAAGGTGTTGGAAGAATACAAAGCGAAGCTCAAAAAGTTTCAAAGAGAGACCCAAGACCCGTGGGTACTCAAGTGGCAGTACGAATGAGAAGAGATTGAGCAACTAAGTAGAGTCTCCGCAGACATTCAGGCGATCCCCGTTTAGTTGTTCCCTCAGTATCAACTTTTAGTTTGTCCGATTTATGTCTGTTTTGAGGGAGATTAACCGCATTTTGGCTATTTATAATGCGCTAGGTTGTAAGCAGGATCCCTCAGAGCTAATGGCCCCAAAGTTGCTATGCTCTGGGAGTATGAAAAACCTGCCTTCAATTGATATTTTTTTCCTGTGCCTCACCGCGGGCATCACTGTCTTTGCAATGGTGTGTGTGGTCTTGATGGGGGCTTGATCTCCACTCGCGATCGGATCATGAAAACTGATCTCCAGCCTGTCGATCGGCGGGGGTGGCATAGCCACGCTCTTCCCAGAAGACGGGAATATCACGATCTAGAAAGATGATATCATGCTCCCACTGGGCTCCTTTCCATGAGTAGATTTTGGGGATGATCAGACGGGCTGGCTCACCATGTTCAACGGGCACCGGTTCACCATTCCACGTGTGAGCCACGAGGGAATCGTCGCCCATCACGGCTCTAGGTGGGGTAGCCATCGTGGAGCTTGTAAAACACGTAGGTCACTTCGCCCTTTAGTGTCACAAGTTCGGCAAGGGTAAAAGACGAGACGCCCTTCCGCTTAATATCGAACTGGCTCCACGTGGTCACGCAATAGAAATCGCTTGCGTCAGAAAACTCCTCCAATCCTATGAACTGCGTCCAATCGTGTGTGAAGGGATTCACCTCCAGCACATGAATTTCAAGGCACCAATCCGAGGGCTCCTCTTCTGGATAAAAGCCCCTGTCCAACTCAGGGAAATTGGCAACCTACCGTTGCCCGGGAGCCAATCGGCCTACAGAAGCGTTCACATGGCAAAGCCTGACCTGCCTGCTTAATCGCCCAGCACTCCTTGGCGGCGATGTATTTCTCTCTTATTGATCATTTGATTCGCACCACATCACCTGGTTTCAAAATTGTCCCTGCATCTGCCTTTATCCGCCGGATGTCTCGGACAATCTCAATAGCTTTCCCGGCTTTCTTGATTGCAGCAACTTCAGCCGCACCAGAGGCACTCAGCCCTTCCTTCCACGGCACTTTGTGACTGAGTCCAGTGCCTGTGTCTATCACCGTAACGGCACTTTGGCGAAACGCGGAACCAGCTAGATCAATTGTTGCGCCCACGGCGGTTTTAGCTACTTTGCCCCCCATTTCAATGGTGCTTTTTGCCACGGCGCCAGTCGCTTTGATCGTGCTCGTGGCAACCGTTGTGCAACCCAAGCCAATGGCGGGAAGCCCGAAACATATGACTCGGATAAATGTTTTCATGGTCTAGCGAAATGCAACATATTGATCGACTCCCAATCTGCCTTATACATTCTTTTGATCATTCCATCTCCACGCTGCATTTGGCAGACGCCGGCTGTGCCAGTCTTCCGCACTGGCGTCAGCATGCCTCGGCAAATCGGACGGGTGCTTTTGTCGCGGTCCCGCAGTCGGGTGCCGCAATCAGCAATAGGCTCTACGCACCGCAGCAAATGATGCTGGTTACATGGTGCACACCAAGTCGCGCTCGGGGACGATACCCCAGCGTTCGCTAACCTCCTTATGCCCGGGCTGCAAACCCCAGCGATCGGGTAACGGCTCGAGGCCGTCAAAATTTGGGTTGGCACCTTTCAAATCCATGCAGCCGGAGTTGTTGCCGATGTCGGTAATGAAATTGCGCTCGTCATCCGTGAGAAAAATCTCTGGTAACGCGGTCAGATCATCGAGTTTGGCCTCGATGGTTTTGGCGTCATCGCCCGCTTCCTGAATGAGCGTGGGGATAACGCTCTCCACCGCCGGATGCGCCAGGTTCCAAAGGCACGCGAGCTGCAGCAATGACACACCATGCGTCTCGGCCACTTCGCGCATGCGATCAATTTTTTCGCTGCCTCGTTCAACCCAGCCAGACGGCCGATACACGCGATGGTCACCCTCGGCAAAGATGTGCCCCGGCCGCACGTCGCCGTGGAACAGTCCGCCATGGTCCACCACACGCGTGATGACCTTCACGCCAAACTCTTCCGCCGCCGGCAGCACCAACCCCCCGGGCCACGGCTCGAGTGGATTCAGAATCACCATAGCCCAATCAATTGTGCTGCTAAATTTTTCCATACACAGAAGCATGTCCAGCGTGAATCCATTGGCCGGGCCAGGCGCAACCCCGAGCCGCTCGGCAAGCCCGGACTCCTTCAGTCCCGCCATGCCTTCCCACACCGATTCGCTGGCGTATCCGGTCACATCCGGATTATGCAGCAGCAGGAGATCAAAATGGTCCGCACCGCAGCGTTCAAGCTCCTTTTCCGTGGCCATGCGCAGATAGTCTGCATAGTCGTCCGCCGCGCGTAGGCTGGCATCGGTGAAACGCGGGAATCCGCGCGCTCCCTCGCGTTGGCCGGTGTAAAAATCGTGACCCACTGCGCCCACGAGGCAGTAGCTGTCGCGCGGTTTGCCAGCGAGCCCGCGAGCGAGCATCTCATCTGCAGCGCCTTGGCCGTACACATCGGCTGTCATGAATGTGCGAGCGCCCTTTTCGTAGGCGCGATCAATGAGCCCGAGAAAACGGTCCTCATCGAGCTTTTCGCCGAAGTGCATATAGCGGCCGCCACTCCAAGTGCCAAAGGCTGTGCGTGTTAAATCCACCCCGCTGATGATACCAAAAAACTCCTGCTTTTCAATGCTACTTTTGTGGATCGAAAATCATTTGCGCCACGCGCGCCTTCCCTTAGTCTGGCGGCATGTTCAAGGTGGCGGATTTATTTGACCTTAGCCAAACTGACCATGCAGCTCTGTTTGTGAGTGATGGCCCCGCATGGGAAGCGTTGCCACACATCAAGGATTACCTGGCCGAAACCCTGAAGCCAGCCATTCTAGCCACGGTATCCCCCCAGGCAATCGTTGGCGAAAATGTTTCCATCGGTGAAGGCACGATTGTAGCAGCGGGTGCCTGCATTGAAGGGCCGGCTATCATTGGGAGCAATTGTCAAATTCGCCACAATGCCTACATCCGCGCCCATGTCATTGTCGGGGACAACTGCGTGGTGGGCAATGCGTGTGAGTTGAAAAATGCACTGCTCTTCAACGATTGCCAAGTTCCGCATTTTAATTACGTGGGTGATTCCATTTTAGGCCGTCACGCACACCTCGGCGCAGGGGTGGTGCTGTCCAATTTCAAATCGCTACCCGGCAATGTGGCCGTACAGAACGGGAACGATAAAATTGACACGAGGCTGCGGAAGTTCGGCGCGCTCATTGGCGACCACACGGAGATCGGCTGTAACTGCGTGCTCAACCCCGGCAGCATCCTGGGGCGCTACTGTGTGGTATACCCGAACACCAACTGGCGGGGCGTACTGGCTCCCGGGCACATCGTCAAGAATGCAGCACAGAAGCAAGTCATCGCCAAGCGCGAGGAATGATCAGCGGCATCGACAGTCAGCCCGCGCATTCTGATTCCGATCTTGTTGGGCAGGTGGAACAGATCTTTGGCCCTGGAGGCATTCTATCAGAGGCAAAAAATTTCGAATACCGCCTACAGCAGCAGGCGATGGCAGCAGCCGTGATGCAGGCGCTGGAGGCCAATCAAAACTTCGTGGTAGAAGCAGGCACCGGCGTGGGCAAAAGCCTTGGTTATCTCGTCCCAGCCATCCTGCACGGCCAAGCGCATGTAAAGAAGGCTATCATTTCCACTCACACAATTAACCTTCAGGAACAGCTCATCGAGAAAGATCTGCCGATGCTGCAACGCATCCTGCCTGTGGATTTTACTTACACCATGCTCAAGGGCCGTGCGAATTATCTTTGCACGCGCCGCCTTGCTCGGGCCATGCAACGGGCCGACAGTCTGTTCACCTCACCGGAAATTGCCGAGCTAAAGCGCGTGGAGCAGTGGGCAAAGGAAACGCAAGACGGCAGCCTTTCTGATTTTGACGTAGAGCCGGACCTCAAAGTGTGGGAAGAAGTATGCTCCGAACGTGGCCTGTGCTCGCCCAAACTATGCGGTCGAAGTTCGGATGCCGCCTCGCTTCACGGCGAGTGTTTTTTCCAGAAAGCACGCCGCCGATTCCTCAGCTCCGATGTGTTGGTGCTTAACCATTCCCTTTTCTTTGCCAGCCTTGGCTCCATTGCCGAAAATGCTGAGGAGGAGGAAGATGGCATAGATGACGGATTGTTATTTAAGAACGATTTCGTGATTTTTGATGAAGCACAGCATCTCGATCGCGTAGCCTCTCGTCACATCGGTCTTAGCGTTTCCAGTGGCCAGATTCGCTTCAACCTGCAGCGCCTGTGGAATCCGCGCACGGAGAAGGGTATTCTCTCGTTCCTGCGTAAAGGTGAGGTGGTTCAGAAGGTCGCCGATGCACTGGAGCAGGCTGTCATGTTATTTGATGAGATCGAGTTTGCCTGTAAGACTCTGCACGAAAAAGCTCCACGCCGCCTTCGCGAATGGCAGGAGTTGCGCATCCGCCAAGCGGATATTGTTGAGGACCTCGTCTCGCTGCCGTTGCAGCGAGTGCGCGAATCGGTGGGGCAACTGATTGAGACGAGCGAAGATGAGGAATCCTCCGCGGAACTGATCGAGTGTAATCGGCGCATCGCAGAGATCCGTGACGCAGTGGCGGTTTTCATCGGACAAATGGCCGAGCATCATGTTTACTGGGTGGAGCGCACCGGACGCAACCGGCAATACCTCTCACTCAATGCCGCCCCAATCGATTCTGCTGACTTTTTGCGTCGTCGGCTGTTCGGCAGTAACTCCTCGGTAATTTGCACCAGCGCCACGCTCGCAGTCGCTGATTTAGAGAGAAGGCGATTGCCGGCGGAAAAAAAGGCGCTATGCCCGGGTCTGGATTATTTTATCAACCAAGTGGGAGCGGAAAGCGCACGGCGCAGACAGCTGGGTTCTCCGTTTGATTATGAGCAGAACGTGAAACTATATGTCGCCGGCAAAATGCCCGACCCGCGATCAGATGAATATGCCGATGCCCTCAGCCACTGGATTGGGCATTTCATTCGCATGACCCATGGCAAGGCGTTTGTGCTGTTCACCAACGGCAAACTCATGCGCGACGTGGCGAAGGAAATGGAATCGGATTTTAATGAACTGGGCATTCGCGCCTTGGTGCAGGGCGCCGGCACGCCGCGCGCAGCAATGCTGGAGCAATTTAAACAGGACACTAACTCGGTATTATTTGGTCTGGACAGCTTTTGGCAGGGGGTTGATGTGCCCGGGGAATCGCTCAGCAACGTGATCCTCACGCGGCTGCCTTTTGCTGTGCCGGATCATCCACTGATCGAGGCGCGCATCGAGGCCATTGAGGCCAAGGGTGGGAATGCGTTCATGGAATTCAATTTGCCTGAGGCGATTCTGAAGTTCCGCCAAGGAGTTGGCCGACTTATCCGTACACAGGATGATAGAGGCATCATCGCCGTGCTTGACAATCGGGTACTCACTAAGCGCTACGGCCAACGCTTTATTAACGCCCTGCCCCAGATGGATTTGGAAATTGTATGAGTGCCCTGGGCTTGCTTCCTGTCGATGGATTGTTAAACTTTATCCATGTCCGATATAGCAGATTTTGTTCATCACAATGCGGCCAAGGTGTCCCCGAAGATTCTGCATGGCATTCACCATAAGTTACCACAGTTGAAGCTGGAGTTTGCCGAGATTCATGCGCCCAAATTCCCCCATCTGGTGGACCAGTTGGAGTTGTTGGCTGATGTGGTCGAGGACTACGCTGAGGGTGCAGATCAGGAAATTCCCTACTTTGTAATTGCGGAAGCCTGCTTCGCTCTTGCCTATGCCCACAAGCAGGACGATCTCATCCATAGTCACGTGCCGGATGTTGGCTACGCAGATGACTCCTCAGTCGTTCGCACGGTGTTTATCGAGAACGAGAAGGTGCTCGCCGATTACTGTAAGCGCCACGGCTTGGACTTTGCTGAAGCCGGGATTGAAGCCTAGCCACCTTTCCGGTTTACAATCTCGCTCCGGGCGTTAGCCTTGGGCCTTCACTGCCATGAAACGTATCACCACTCTCTTTCTGACGTTCGCCCTTACTGCCCTTGCAGTGGGCGAGAATCTCCGCATTGGTATTATCGGACTGGACACTTCCCACGTGGTGGCATTCACCAAGATTCTTAACGACCCCAAGGCCACCGGCCCGCTCGCTGAAGCCAAGGTCGTCGGCGCCTTTCGTGGCGGAAGTTTAGATATTCCCTCCAGTGCTAACCGCATCGTAAAGTTTACCCAAACCCTTACGGAGCAATACGGACTGAAGCTCTATCCCTCCATCGCCGAGCTGTGCAAAAATGTAGACGCCGTGATGCTCGAGAGTGTGGATGGTCGTCCGCACCTGCGTCAGGCCATTCCGGTGATTGATGCAGGCCTGCCGCTCTTCATCGACAAGCCCATGGCCGGTTCTCTGGCTGATGCGATCTTCATCTTTGATTACGCCAAGAAAAAAGGAGTGCCGGTTTTCAGCGCCTCCTCCCTGCGCTACGGCAAGGCTACACAAGCCGCACGCAAAGGTGCCCTTGGCAAAATCATGCACGCCGAAACACACAGCCCCTGCTCGCTGGAGGTGCATCATCCGGATCTATTTTGGTACGGCGTACACGGCTGTGAATCGCTTTTTACCGTGATGGGTAAAGGCTGCGAAAGCGTGGTGCGTAAGACCACGGACGACGGCAAGATTGAGGTTGTTGGCTCTTGGAAAGGAGGTCGCACCGGCATTTTTCGGGAAGGCAAAGGTTATGGAGGGTCCGCCAAGGGCACCAAAGGTGAAGGTCCTGTCGGAGGCTACGACGGCTACGCACCGCTGGTGGTTGAAGCCGTTAAGATGTTTCAAACTGGCAAAGCTCCCGTTGACTCTCAGGAAACCATTGAGCTGTTTGCCTTTATGGCTGCTGCGGATGAAAGCAAACGTCGCGGAGGCGAACCGGTGAAGCTCGATGAGTTGATTCAGCAAGCCCGACAGTAGAAGCTAAGAGGCTAGCCTAGCTTCAGAAAATTCCGTAGCAGTTCGCGGCCATTCTCAGTGAGAATACTCTCCGGATGAAACTGCACGCCCCAGATTGGATACTCTTTGTGACGAAGGCTCATGATCTCACCTGCCTCAGTTTCAGCCATGATCTCCAAGCAATCCGGCACCGTATCCCGCGCCACCACTAGCGAGTGATACCGCGTGGCCACGAAAGGATTCGGTATACCTTCAAACAAATATCGGCCGTCATGTTTAATAGGCGATGTCTTCCCGTGCATCATCACGTCGTTCACCGTAACCTCCGCGCCAAACGAATGTGCGATGCACTGGTGACCGAGGCACACGCCCAGCAGCGGCAGCCGAGGCCCAAAGGTCTGTATAATTTCATTGGAAAGTCCCGCTTCACGCGGAGTACACGGTCCAGGTGAGATAAGGATGCGCTCGGGTTTGAGTGTCTCAACTTGGTCCAGAGTGATCTCGTCGTTGCGATGAATTTGCATCTCCACGTTTTCCTCGCCCAAGTATTGCACAAGGTTGAACGTAAAGGAGTCGTAGTTGTCAATGACCAGAAGCATGAAGTTCAGGCTTTGGTTCTGCGTTTTTTCCTCGGCGGATCAAATAATTCCAGTTGCGGTGGCGCAAAGAGATCGTAGTTTTTCAAGATGCGAATGATCTGCAGTAGATCGCTCTTTTGGTAATTACGATTCACCTCAATGTGATTAATCAGCTCGGAGAGCATCGTGCGGAATGCGATAACCGAATCAATGCCTTTCGCCCGGAGCACTTCAATGCTCTGCTGGCGCGCCTCCGTCCCGGACGGCAAAGCGGGAACCACGAGGACTTTAGTCAAAGGACCGGGGCCGCCAAATGCTTCAGTGGCCCGAGCGAATGTTTCCGGGCCAGCGAAGCGGAACATTTCCGGCGCATTGGCCAAAACGGCCTGAGTAAACACTTCCGTGTGCCAAGCCTTCACCACGACCACCGCTCGAAGGAGGTGCGAAATATCCTCGGTAGATTCCAGCACAAACGGCACCTCAACCCCTTCGGCAGGTCCGTAAGGATTGTGCACATAAAAATCAATTTCATCATCTTCTCGCTTGGGCGCGATGTGCTTACGCTGCTGCCGCACAAAAAATCCTTGCAACTCAAAAAACTCGCGGACAATGGTTTCGCTGACGGCCATTACTGTTTCAGAGCTCGGCGTATGGCCGCCGATGCTACGATTTGTCCGGAGACGGCTTCTCCGATTCGTTTTACAAGAACGAATTGAATTTTCCCTTCGTTCACTTTTTTATCTAATTGCATGGTGGCGAAGAGCTGCTTCGTTTGCAACGCAGTGAGTTTTATGTAAGTTGGTAATCCTGTCATTTGTAACAAGGAGGCTATGCGCACGGAGTCTTTAGCGGGCAGACCGGTATGTTGTTCGGAGATTTTGGCGGCGACGACCTGCCCAATACTGATGGCCTCACCGTGCAGATATTTGCCATAGCTGGAAATAGCCTCAAGCCCATGACCGATGGTGTGGCCAAAATTCAGTATTGCGCGCAATCCGGATTCTCGTTCATCTTTTCCAACAACTTCCGCCTTGATTTGGCAACATCGAGCTATAACAGAGGAAAGAGTGGGGGAATCGTGCGCAAGAAGTTTGGGGAGTTCGCGCTCCAAACGCGCGAACAGTTTGGCATCGTAAATGATCCCATACTTGATGACTTCTGCGAGGCCAGCACGAAATTCTCGCGCGGGCAAAGTACGCAATACATCGAGATCACAAAGTACAAGCTTGGGTTGATGGAACGCTCCCACGAGATTTTTCCCTGCCGGCAGGTTCACTCCCACCTTTCCGCCCACTGAACTATCAACCTGTGCCAAAAGTGTGGTAGGCACCTGCACAAAATCAATGCCTCGTAAATAGGTGGCGGCGACAAAGCCAGCTAGATCGCCAACCACACCCCCTCCCAAGGCCACGACAAATGAGCCTCGTTCAAGACGGCGCTGAGAAAGTTGATCATAGCAGGACTGAACGTTCTGTAGCGTCTTGCCTTGTTCGCCGCCTGTCTGTGAAATGTGAATGGGGTTAAAGCCGGCTAACTTTAACGAGGCGAGCACAGGTTTACGATAGTGCTTGGTAACGGTATGGTCGGAGATAACAGCGCAACTGCTCCCCAATCCGAGACGGGCACAGTGCTTTCCGAGGTCCGCGAGCAGGCCTCTTCCGATCCGGATCGGATAAGAGCGATTTTCCAGCGGTACCTTGACCGTGCGCACGGCGGCATTGCCTTAGTCCGTAGCCTGCTCGGCGACGTAGGGTGCAATTGTATCCACCCGCAGGCGGCAGGTTTTTTCACTCAATTGGAACTCGACTTCTTCCCCGACGGTGCTCCCGCGGATGGCTTGGCCCATAGGCGTAAGATAGCTGAGGAGGTTGTTGCCCGGATCGCCGTCCCACGCCCCGAGTAGCGCATATTCTTCTCGCTCATTCGTTTCGAGGTTGGTCACGGAGACAAGTGTGCCGACGTTGGCAGCCTCCGTGGTAGCGTCGGCATAGTTCATGCCTCGGGCACGGTCAACTTCATTTTCCATATCGGCCTTTTGCGCCAAGAGCACTTTTTGCTGTTCCTTAGCGGCCTTGAACTCGTGGTTCTCACGAAGGTCGCCGTATTCTCGTGCAATCTCGATTTCCTTAGAGTTGGCGGGGATTTTTTTCTGCACCAATTCCTCGAGCTCCTCCTTGCGGCGTTCAAGGCTTGCCCACGAGACAATAAGAGTTGTGTCGGCTGCTTTCTCCGTCTTGCCCTTGTCTCCTTGCATGATAAACGCTTGAACGTCCGGAAACGCCTTCACAATCTTGCCGAGCAGAGAGCGTTTGTCCATGCCCTCAAAACAGGTCGTCATCTGAATTGCACGGGTGATGTCCTTTACAACGCCGATGTCGGCATCCTTGGTGATCGTCTCGAGAATACCGTTATCGGTCAGCAAAAAGTCGCGCAGTTTACAAGCGCGCTTCTCATCACTGGTCTCCCGTTCAATCGCGGACAGCATGGCCCCGAATGTTTCTGGTGTGAGGATTTCAGTAAAGTCGCCCGACTTGTCCTTGGACAGCCAAAGCAACAGGTCTGCGCCCGCGGTGTGGTGATTGATCAGCTTGCCCAGTTCTGTCTTGAGCGCATCCAGTTTGCCATCGGCTACGAGGAGTGAAGCAGATTCGTTAATAAGGCGGACGGGCGCTTGATTGATTATATCAATGAGCGTTTCTGCCCATTCCTCATCGTGTGACTGGAAGGACTCCAAGGCCCGACGTTGACAGGCGGCCGGCATGCCGCCCACCAACTCGTCCAGCTGCGGTTCAGTGTCCCATACATTGGCATCGGTCGGAGCCCCTTCGGCCATTTCGACTCCAAGCGCCTTGGCAAAATCATCTCGCACCATTAATGCTTCAAGCGCAAGCCCCGGTTTTGTCCGCGTGTGGGCCTCGATTTCCTCGTTCAGTTTGTCAAGTGTGCTTTCGGCGAGGGCTCCGATATCATCAATATCTCTCGCGCTTTTGACCATCTCCGTGACGACCGCAAGGCGGGCTTTGAGTCCGCGGGCCCCATTGAATTCATTAAGAAGCCGGCCTTGCAACGGAATGTCCTGTGCTTGATATTCAATGGGCTCACTTTTTTTAGTAGGCAGCTTGAAGTGGCCATCCTTCTTCATTTCGCGGCGGGCGGTTTCCCACCATTTTTTGTAATCATCTTTGTCGATCACATCCGGCACGAGTACATCCTGTACTTTTTCACTGGTGGCCAGAATGCCGTAGCTGTCGATGATCACCTTGATCACCTTATAATGATGCAGTGCTGCCAGTTGCTTGAGGTTATCCATGTCAGTGGATTTCCGCGCCTCAATGTGTTCCTTGGAAATAGGCGTGAGAATCTTGGGCGCAAAGGCGAGATCAATCGCGTGCCCGGGACGACCCGCGAAGTCCACCGTCATTTTTCCAAGCACCACATCCACCGTTGTGACCCGGCCAAACCCCCAGCTCCTGTGCATACAAAAACCCTCGGTCGCCATCTGGATGAGAGGGGCAACATCCTCAGCGAGAATTTTCCCGGAGGAGGCCATTTTTTCAAATTCTTCTTTCATGGGTCGTTAGACAGCGCTCCGCTCTCGCGAAAGGGCTCGCGTGAATGAATGCGTGTCGCGATAGTAGTCGCTTGCAAAGACAAAAACCAAGAGAAATCGCTGTTCGCGTTCTGTGCACGTGGGCAAATAAATCTATCCCCGCTGATTCTCTCCTCAGCGAGGCCCTCCCGCGGCTCTCTGGGCCCGATCGCGGCCTCTGTCAGGAGCTTGTGCTGGGCGTCATTCGCCGGATGGCCACCCTCGATTGGCTGATTGAACAAAAGACGGACGGACGGCGGCAACAACCCCTCGCGCACATCTTATTGAGGCTTGGTTTATATCAAATTTTTTACCTCGATCGAGTGCCCGATCATGCCGTTGTAAATGAAATGGTCAATATAGCATCCCAATATGACCTCGGCCGACAAGGCGGCTTTATCAACGCTGTCCTCCGAAATTGCCTGCGTGAGAGGGAGCTCTGGTCGAATAGACTTGATGCCCTGCGCAAACGCCAGCCCGCCATCGGCTATTCGCATCCGCAGTGGTTGGTGCAGCGCTGGGAGGATCGCTGGGAGGATTATCAAACACTGCTCGAATGGAACAACCAGCCCGCTCCTATTTACGCCCGCCGTAACACTCTGCGCGTGACCGACGCGGAGCTGGAAGCACAATGGAAGGCTGAAGGGGTCGCATTCGAGGCGGCCGATTCCCCCTGGCTGAAGAAAGGCTCGATGTATCGCATTGAACTCAACGATTCACTGGCAAGCTTGGAGAGCTTTAAAGGAGGGTATTTTTATATTCAAGACCCTAGCACCTTGGCTCCCGTTCAGGAAATCGATCCCCGGCCCGGAGAAAACATTCTTGATCTCTGCGCAGCTCCCGGAGGCAAGTCCTCAGCTATTGCCCAACGCATGCAGGATAGAGGAAGCGTGCTTGCTACCGACATTGATGATGCGCGTCTCGAACGGATGAACGAAAATATTGCCCGCCTTGGTATCAACTGCATCCAGTCCAAGCCACTGCACGGCATCGACCTCAACACCGCAGGGCCATTTGACCGGGTTCTCGTTGATGCGCCTTGCTCCAACACTGGAGTGATGAGGAGGCGTGTGGATGTCCGCTGGCGCCTCCAGGCACGCGATCTTCCCCCTCTGGCCCGCAAGCAATTCGATTTGCTCAAGCGTGCCGCCCGTTTGCTCAAACCAGACGGAGTGCTTGTCTACAGCACCTGCAGCTTAGAGGTCGAAGAAAATGAGGAAGTCATCGAAAGGTTCCTGAAAAAGCACCCCCACTACCGGCAGGAAAACGCACGCATGATCACTCCGATGAAAGACGGGGTGGATGGTGCGTTCGTGGCGCGCTTGCGTCGTGATTCCTCCATCAGCGGCTCCGTATAAGGAGGCCGTTTGTGGGGGCGAAATCATCCGTGAGCACCGGTGATTTATTCGCGCTTGCCGGTGCCGCAGCCCGAATGCGCGCCAATCGTCTGCCAAAGTCGGCCGGCAACTTTGGCCGGGCCAACCGTAGCGCATCCACCTTGGCCTTCATGGTCGCGCTCGTCAGCCCTTGCTTGGCCTTTACGCCGATAATCACGATGTTCTTTGAATCGCTCGCGGGAAAATGATACACTTGGGGAAACACTTCCTTCATCGTGCGATACACCGAGCCCACAATGTCAGCCCGCCATCCCTGATAAGAGCCAATCACATTGTACACTAGCGCTCCGTTTTTTGTGAGATCTTCGGACGCCATCTCAAAAAACTCTTTTGTCGCCAAATGATATGGGATGTTCGAACCGTACTTGTTCGAGGTGTACGCGTCCATCATGATAGCGTCGTACTTGTGTTTCTTGTTCAGCCGTAAAAACGCCCGCCCGTCCCCAAAATGAATCTTGTGTTTGGGGGTCTCTTTCACATGAAAAAACCGCTCCGCCACCTTGGCCACATCAGGGTCAAGTTCCACGGTATCCATGTGAATATCAGGATAATATTTATTGAAAGCCCGAAACGTGCTGCCGCCCCCGAGTCCCATCATCAGCACACGCTTCGCATGTGGATTCCAAAGGAGGGGCATTTGAAAATATTCTGTATATTCAAAGTGGCCGTAAGTTGGGATCCGGATCCACATGCGTGTCTCCATCGATCCGTTGAAACGCAACAGGCGATAGCCGCCCGAATCCTCCACCGTAATCTGATTATGCGCGGAGGTTTTTCGATAGCGCACTTCCGCCTTGGTTGCCGACGCAAAAAATACCGCACACACCAAAATTATTGTTCCTGTGAATCTTCCGGCCATAACCAATCTATGAGGCAGCATAACCCAGCCAGCGCAAGCGTCAACACGCCTGTGAAATAAAAAATGGTGGTTGTTCGAAAATGATCGATCAAAAAATAGGCAGACACAAACACTCCCCCAATGCTGCCTACCGTGCTGGCCGCATACACGAGGCCACTCACCGTGCCCACATGTGTCATCTGCTTCGCCGCCTGTCGGATCATATAGGGCGAAATCATGGCCAGCACAAAACACGGCAATAAAAATACAACCGCACTGCCAATAGCCGGATCCATCTTGCGCCATATGGCGGGTATATTGGCGGGCTCTTTGTCCTCGTCTGGCGGAGGCGTGGGTGCAGCGGCTTCACTCCCTTGCAAAAAATCCGGTGGCAACTCGGAAAGTAGATTTGTTTCAACCATCGCCGGAGCGGGATTAGGGGTGGTTTCCACGGTAATGGTCTGCGCGTGGCGATCCACAATGGCATTGAGAATACCCGGCGCCAAGGTTGGGATGGAGAGCACGACCACCGCCGCCACCGCAAGCATCGCGCCGAGATATTGCGCGCGTCGCCAGCGGTCAGCCAATTTCCCGCCAATCGCGTACCCCAGTGCTAGCGCTAGCATCACCACTCCGATCTGGCTGGTCCAAACATAAAATGCCCCACCAAACCACGGCTGCAAATAGCGCGCGCCTACAATTTCCAGAACCATGACCGCGAAGCCCCCAAAAAAGACAAGCGCGCCCAAGGCAACAGTCCGTCCTCGAGAAGATGAATCTTTTTTAGTCAAATCAGGGGTAAACTCCCACGGCGTGGTTCGTACGTTCTCGAATTATTTCTGCCATTTGCTCCAGCTCCGTCAACTCTAATTTGGTTGCGTATACCTCTGGCGTGGGCCGCGACACGGTGTACAGGTGCACCTCGCTGATCTGTCCCCCCCCGTTTGTAATGTCGCACAGTCGACCGCAATAGGCTTCGAGCTCCGAAGCTCCCATTGCCTCACCGTGCACCCTGAAGAACAGGCTTTGAATAATGATCGGGCGCGCTTTCGATGTATTGAGCAGGTTGTTGAGGATACGCTCAAACTTCACGTTGGTACGGTTGACGATCTGAAAATATTCCTCCGTGCCAGCATCCAGTTTGCCCCAGATTTCTCCGTTGTTGTGATCCATCTCTTCCAACCCACGCTTCACGTCTAACTTGTCCAATCCAGCTGCATCGGTGATAAGCACGATTTTGGTTGTCTCCAAGCCTTCCTCCTGTTTCACGGCAATCACCGCTTCCACGCACTCGACAAAGTTGCTAATCATCGTCGGCTCGCCATCTCCGCTGAAGGCGATGTCTTTTACCTCGCGCGTGAGCCACGGCACCTCATCAAATTTCGGCTCCTTGGCTAAGCCACCATCTCTGGCAAATCGCACCATAGCCGTAAGCTCATCCTTCATTTGACTCAAATCCACTTCTGTGACTGAACCCGGAGTGCGGCGATCCACCTCACAGTAAATACAGTCAAAATTGCAGACCTTATCCGGGTTAAGGTTCACTCCAATTGAGAGCCCCTTGCTGCGGCGCGAAATAACCGGATACACAAACGTAAAATCCGAAAAATGCCGCGTGTGGTCCTGCACCACCGCCCAAGTGGATTTAATTTCTGTGGTGTCCTCACTCACGCGCCCACCTTACCCCTTGGCCACCGCCTTGCCAACGCTCAAGCTCGTCAGCGCCGGCCAAATCGGTTCCCTTCCGAGCCAAAAGTCTCCGTTTCTCCATCTTCCAGAAAATTTTTCCACCCCTTCAGTTCGCCATCGCGATATTCGCTCCTGTATTTCAGGGTGCCGTCCTCATGCCACCCCCGCCAAACACTGGCTCGCTTGCCCATTGAGAAAAATCCTTCTATCTCTTTTTTGCCCGAGGGATAATAGTAAACCACCTTGCCGTGTTTCTTATCCTTCGCGTATTCCGTCTCTTCGCGTAAATTCCCCTGTTCATCCCAGCGCTGCATCATTCCGTCTCGTATTCCGTCAACTAATGTGTATTTCAGGTGGGGAATTCCACTTGGATGAAACACCGTTACCGTACGGTTTAGCGTCAACCATCGCAGGCGCGCGCGCCGTTCCTCCTCCTTTCTCCTCTTTTCTTCTTCCTTTTGCGTTCGTTCCGCTTCTTCTCGTTCCGCTCGCTCAGCTGCGGCAAGGCGGGCCTTTTCACGCTCTTGGCGCAAGCGTTCGCGTTGCCCCCCTTCTCGGCGTTTTTGTTGTTCACGATGGACGCGCTCGTGGTCTTCCACCACCGGCTGATCCAGACGGCGTGCGGCATGGAGGTCCGCTTGTGTAACTCGGCCCGGCCATGGTGCCGGATCATACCCATATATTTTTTCAAACCACTCATATAATCTGGGCCGGCAGAGCTTCAGTTCCTCTGATCGCTCGAAAAATGAAACTGTGCCGCAGGCAAAAAACTCCGCCATATTCGATGCTCCATATTCACGGATAACACGTGTGCCTGATTTTCTCTCCCACCGGTTGCATAGGTCCGCAAATTCGCGTTTGGCAAATCGCTTCCATTCTTTTTCCAATCTAAAATCCGTTAACTTCGGAACGGCGTTCGCATATCCTCCGTGTTTTTGATCTATGATGTGGGCAAACTCATGAATCGCTAGATTGTAATTGTCTACACCATCCTCCATGCCTTCCTCCGTCCAATACCACCCTGCACGAACCCGCTCGCCCCCCGCATCACCTGCCGCGTCGGGTTTGCCCACTGGCGCCAAATCCTTCGAAAAAAATTCTACGGTTCTAAACCGCGAGTAATCCTCCCGGCTCCGTCGCAAAATAAGCACGCACGCTTCGGCGGCCATGCATACTTTATGCTCCTCCTTCTGAATGATGCCTGAATGCCATTTCCATTCCACTTTGCCGATGAACCAGACCATGTGTTCCTCCAGCTCTGCAGTAAGGTCCTCGGGGAGCCGTCGATAAATGGCCACTTGCCGCTCAAGGATGTCGCGCCATTCACGCTTGAAGCCATTCGGACAAGGCGCGTCATGAGAGGTAATGGCCACGGCGCCATGACACAACGAATCGAATTTCTTTCCGAGCAAAAAGGCTACATGCCCATTATCTCGTATCCGCAATCCACGTACAATACCTGTCCGGTAATGGCCGCCGCCCCATCACTGGCGAGGAAGGTGCCGGTTGCCCCGAGCTCTTCGGGCATCACATTGCGCTTTAACGGGGCGTGCGCCTCGTAGTGCTTGAGCATGCTGCTGAAGCCGGCAATCCCACGTGCAGCCAGCGTGTTCATCGGGCCGGCGCTGATACAGTTCACGCGAATTTTCTTCTCTCCCAAGTCAGAGGCTAAATAACGTGTGCTCGCCTCTAGGGAAGCCTTGGCCACCCCCATGACATTGTAGTGTGGCACCACTTTCGCTGCCCCGTAATAGCTCATCGCCACAATGCTGCCACCCTCAGTCATCAGCGGCGATGCCGCGCGGGAGAGTGCCACCAGAGAATAAGCACTCACATCATGTGCCACACGAAAGGCCTCGCGTGAGGTGGAAACAAAGTCTCCTTCCAGTGCCTCCTTCGGAGCGAAGGCTACAGAGTGCAGCATGAGATCCAGTCCTTCTCCAAATTGGTCACCCACTTCGTTGAAGACCCGGTCGATGTGATCATCCTGCGTCACGTCACACTCGGTGATCAGCGTATCGTCTCCAAAAGTCTCGGCTAGCTGTTCCACGTTTTCCTTGAGCCTCTCCCCTTGGTAGGTAAAGGCC
>CBFHWX010000060.1:0-16882 GCA_965659445.1 Limisphaerales bacterium
GTGAAACCCGGCGACTATGAAATTGGCCTGAAAGTCGATTGGCAGGAGTGCGATGATGAAAGCTGTGTTCCACAGGAAAAGGAATTCAGGCTCACTTTGAAAGTCGGCGAGGGAGCGAAACTGGCGGAAAACCCCAAGGAGTTTCAGGCGTGGCTGGCCAAGGTGCCAGGCGTGATTGGTGGCTCCACGGATGGTGAGTCACCAAAATCTATTTGGTTCATTTTGTGCGGCGCATTTTTGGGGGGAATAATCCTGAACATCATGCCCTGCGTGTTGCCGGTTATTTCAATGAAGATTCTTGGATTCGTGCAGCAGAGTCAGGAGGCGCCGGCGCGCGTGCGCAAGCTTGGGCTCACCTATGGGTTGGGCGTGCTTTTTTCATTCTTGGTGCTGGCAGGTTCGATGATCGCTGTGAAGAAATCCACGGGCATGGCGTCGTGGGGCATGCAAATGCAGAATCCTTATTTCAATCTGGTACTCCTGCTGGTGGTGGCGTTGGTGGCGTTGAATTTGTTCGGCGTGTTTGAGGTAACGTTGGGGGGTGGAACCATGGGTAAAGCCAATGAGTTGGCCAGTCGTGAGGGTTACCTGGGGGCATTCTTCAATGGTATGTTGGCGACGGCCCTGGCTACGCCATGCACAGCGCCGTTCCTCGCGCCAGCTATGGGAGTTGCATTTACTCAAAGCAATGGTGTGATCATTGCCTCCATGTGTGCGGTGGCGGTTGGTTTGGCTTTTCCGTTTGTCTTGCTGAGTTTTCAGCCGGGCTGGTTAAAGATTTTGCCCAAACCGGGAAACTGGATGGTGCAGTTTAAGCAGGTAATGGGCTTTCCCATGTTGGCCGCGGCGATCTGGGTGCTGTCGTTTACCGGGCCAATGTTTGGTAAGGGAGGCATCATGTGGTTGGGCGTACTGTTGTGCGTGGTGGCGCTAGCAGCGTGGGTGTTTGGCGAGTTCGTCCAGCGCACAGTGCCGAAAAGTTCCAAGCCATTGCTGGTGAGCGGCTTGATCTTGGTGGCGGGCTATGCGATGGCGCTGGAATGGGGACTGGATTGGCGGCATCCGGAAAACCGGAAAATTGTCGGTGGAGGTATTGAGGTAAAGGTGGACGGTGTGCAGTGGAAAAGCTGGAGCCCGGAAGCTGTGGCCGAGGCACGCGCGGCAGGGCATCCTGTCCTTATCGACTTCACAGCCGACTGGTGCATGAGTTGCAAATATACAAAAGGAAAGGCTCTCGAGGTGAAATCCGTTATTCGCAAGCTGGCGAATATTGATGGCGTGGCGTTTCTGGCGGATTGGACGGACAAGGATCCGGTAATTACAGAGGCGTTGCATCGTCACCGACGCGGAGCCGTGCCGTTGGTGTTGGTGTATCCGCCGCAGGGTGAGGCGATTGTGCTGCCGCCGGTCATGCATTCGCCGGGAAAAGTCTTGGAAGCATTGGAGAAAGCTGTTACTCCTGAATCTTGAGTTCGTCAGGGAGGCGAAGATTCACATGAAAAAATTGATGACCGTTTTTATGGCGGGCATTCTATGCCTTGTCTTGGGGTGCCAGAATTTTGGGCCGCGGTCGTTGCAGACCACACATCCGCAATACAACCACGCTATTTCCCGCAGTCTTGATGAGCAGTTTTTGCTCAACCTCGTGCGACTGAAGTACCGCGATAATCCGTTTTTCCTTGAAGTATCTAGCGTGACCACTCAGCAAACAGTGGAGCAGGAGGTTAGCGCAAGTGCTGGAATCATTCCCGGGCGCAGTACGCTTTCATCCGGGGCAGGGCTGACCTACAGTCAAACTCCCACCATTTCCTACACACCGCTGCGTGGGGATCAGTTTCTCAAGCAAATACTTTCGCCGGTGCCGTTGGAGGCGGTGCTGATTCTCGTCCAGAGTGGTTGGAGTGTTGAGCGCGTGGTGAGCGTGTGCGTGGAGCGAGTGAACGATCTCGACAACGCTGGTAACGCCTCTGGTCCCACGCCCTCGCGAGAGCCTCGCTATAAGGAGTTCCGGCAGATGCTGGAAATATTACGCGAATTACAGGTGGCAGATGCAATCGAACTGGGCGCGGCGACTTGCTTGCCGGATAAGAGCGGTAAATCGATGCCGGGGCATGATCTGGTGTTGCGGATACGGCCGAAGGCAGCCTTGGCTACGCGCATTGCCCTGCTCAAGGAACTGTTGGGAGTTAAAGGCGCGGGCGATGAGTTGCGACTCACAAAAGATTTTTTGAATCGTCCCGAAAACAGTTTAGCTGTGCGAACGCGTTCGATGATGGGGGTGCTCTTTTATTTGAGCCACAATACGCAGGTGCCCGAAGCCGATGAACAGGGTGGGTTGGTGACGGTCACGCAAACGGCTGCCGGCGAGCGCTTTGACTGGAACAAGGTGACTGGAAGTTTATTGAAGGTTGGCTCGGCTGCGCAACGCCCAACCGATGCCTTCATTGCGGTGCAGCATCGCGGGGCATGGTTTTATATTCGTAACAGTGACCTCGAAAGCAAAAGCACCTTCATGCTGCTTTCACAACTCTTCAATCTACAGGCCGGCCAGATCAAGACAGTGGCCCCAGCTCTGACGATTGGCGTGGGGGGGAGGTAAGTTGAGGGTTGAGAGTTGGGGGCTGAGCAGTTAGATTGAAGCTTCTTATGGACGACGTAACGAAACCACTGGTAGGAGTGATCATGGGCAGTCATTCCGACTGGACCGTCATGGAGCTTTGCGCGAAGCAGCTTAAAGAGCTGGGAGTGCCACACGAAACCAAGGTCATCTCGGCTCATCGCACACCGGATTTACTGCAGCGCTGGGTCAAGGCGTCTAGCGAAAATGGCATGGAGGTTATTATCGCGGCTGCGGGTGGCGCAGCGCACTTGGCGGGTGTGACGGCAGCGATCACGTCGCTGCCAGTTCTTGGGGTGCCGATGAAGGCATGGTCAACTGAGGGATTAGATTCCCTCCTCTCCATGGTGCAAATGCCTGGCGGCGTGCCGGTGGGCACGTTGGCGGTTGGCAAGCCGGGCGCTAAGAATGCGGCACTGTTGGCCACAGCCATTCTGGGCAACAAATATCCGGAGTACCGTCAGGCCTACGAGGATTTTCGTGCGAGGCAGACGGCAGATGGTGAGGCCGGGCAGGATTTACCGCAGGTATAATTTTCTTCTTCAGCTTGGTTTTTTTGCTGGCGGGTCTCGCGGTAGACCGTTAGACAAGGACTGTACCCGCTTGCTACGGAGCAGATACCCTGATTAATCGACGGTGAAAATATTCTCAGGCAGATCCAACGAGACTTTGGCGAAGGCCATTTGTAAAAGCGTTGGTGTGCCCTTAGCTAAGGCAGTCATCCGTGATTTTCCAAACGGTGAGACCTTTGTAAAAATCGAAGAAAACGTTCGTGGAGAAGATGTGTTCGTGGTTCAGAGCACCTGCCCACCACCGAACCAGAATTTGATGGAACTGTTTATCATGTTCGATGCTCTCCGCCGCGCTAGTGCCAACAGGATAACCGCTGTGTTGCCATACTATGGGTACGCCCGTCAGGATCGTAAAGATCAACCGCGTGTTCCTATTAGTGCCAAGCTTGTGGCCAACCTTCTGGTGGCGGCTGGGGCAAACCGCATGCTTACGGTGGATCTGCATGCGCAACAAATTCAGGGTTTCTTTGATATACCAGTGGATCACCTTTATGCCGCCCCGGTGATTTTTGAGTATCTCAAGACGCTGGATCTTGGTGAACAAGTGGCGGTGGTGAGCCCGGATACAGGCGGCATCAAGATGGCACACGCCTATTCTCAATTGTTGCACGCAGATCTGGCCATCGTTGCCAAGCGACGAATGAGCGACACGGAAACCGAGACCATCTCGGTGATCGGCAAGGTGCGTGACAAGACGGTGGTGTTGGTGGATGATCTCACCGAGACTGCGGGCACGCTTGTTTCCGCTGCCCGAATTCTTCGGCGACGAGGTGCCAAGCGTACTATTGCAGTGGTATCTCATGCGGTTTTGAATGATTTGGGGATCAAAAGGTTGCGCAAATCAAATATTGACGAACTAATTACGACTGATACTGTTCCCCGCCCTTCATTTGACGGGGTGAAGGTTACTACCTGCTCAGTGGCAGATTTGTTGGGTGAGGCGATCAAGCGGATTCACACGAATTCCTCTGTGACCTCCTTATTTGAGTTTGATGGGATCAGAATAGGATAATGAAAGCGGTCGAACTGGAAGTACAACCACGCGAAGCGAAGAAACGCAATCGGGCCAAGGCCCTTCGGGCTACCGGTCGTGTGCCAGGCGTTGTTTATGGAGGTGGCGAAAACTACTTGGTAGAAGTGGACAACAAGATCTTTGGAAACATTGTGCACAGTGCTTCATCCGATACCGTGCTGCTTGACCTGAAACTTGAAGGTAAAAATCGCCTAGCCCTTGTGCAGGAGGTGCAACACCATCCGCTCAGCCGCCAAACGCTGCATATTGATTTTCGTGAAGTGAAACCCGATCAAGATGTCGTTGTTACACTTCCCACCGTCCCCAAGGGAGAACCCGAAGGAGTGAAGACCGAGGGCGGCAATCTTGAACACGTCCTCCATTACCTGAAGGTGAAGGGCACGCCAACTAATTTGCCCGAAGTTTTTGAAATTGATGTGACTCACCTGACGATTGGCCAAACCTTTCTGGTGCGCGAAATCGTCACGCCGGAAGGAGTAGAGGTTCTAGCCGACCCGAGTAACGCGGTGTTTTCTATTACCCGGCCGCGTGTCATTGAAGAGCCGGTGGCAATTGAAGGCGAGGAGGGCGAAGAACTTGCCGAAGGCGAGGAAGCTGCCGAGGGCGAAACCCCAGCCGAAGGCGAAGCTCCTTCCGACGGTGAGGGAGGCAAATAACGAGCGGCAAGGTGAGCCATGGAATCGGCTCATCTTATTGTGGGGCTTGGTAATCCCGGCCCCAAGTACCAGGGGACACGGCATAATGTCGGGTTTATGGCGGTGGAAAAGCTTGCGACCTTTTGGGACGCTGACTGGAGCGCCGAGAAAAAATTTAGGGCCCGGATGAGTCGGGCTGTGGTGGATGAGACAATCATCCACCTGTGTGAACCGCTGACGTTCATGAATCTCAGTGGCAAAACAGTGGGGGCGGTCATCGATTATTATCGAATTGAGACAGCCCGAATGATGGTCATTGTGGATGACACCAACATCGATCTTGGCGAGATGCGATTGCGAGTCGATGGAAGCACCGGCGGACACAATGGGCTGAGCTCAATTGAGCAGCACTTGGCCACGCCTGAATATCCGCGCCTGCGAATTGGTGTTGGCCGGCCAGCCGAGGCGAGGCAGGAGTTGAGCTCGCATGTATTGGGCCCATTTTCCGTTAGCGAGAAAGTGGTGATGGGCAAGGTGCTGGAGCAAGCAGTACTGCAGGTGCAGTGCTGGTTGAAACACGGGCCCGAGCAAGCTATGTGTAAATTTAACGGGAAGCTTGAACTTCCCGATGAAGATAAGGATAATAAAACAACGTGAAACAATACGAAGGATTGTTCATACTGGACACACAGGACAGTGCCGAGGGAGTCGACGCCCTTATCAAGGCACTCGATGAGCTCATCAACAGTTCCGGCGGCAAGGTGCTCAACGAGCAAAAGATGGATCGCCGATCGTTCTCCCGAGTGGCTAACAAGAAGAACAGCGGCGGTTTCTATGTGAATATTATATTTGAAATGGATCCCGGTGGCTTGGAGGAGTTCCAGACAGTCCTTCGCAAGCGACCCGAGGTGTTTCGCGTGCAAATCACATTGGCCAACGCCGCGGCATCCGCCGACTAAAACGCATTTAACATCCACCTGTCATGCCGAATTATAACAAAGTTATTTTGATGGGGAATCTCACCAGAGATCCCGAAGTGCGTTATACCTCTAGCGGTACTGCAATTGCAAAACTTGGTATTGCGATTAACCGCTATTGGAGCAACAAGGACGGTCAAAAGCAGGAAGAAACGACGTTTGTGGATGTGGATGCCTTCGGTAGGCAGGCTGAGACTATCGGTCAATATCTCAAAAAAGGACGGCCGATTATGGTGGAAGGGCGCCTGAAACTTGATCAGTGGGATGACAAACAAACCGGCCAGAAACGTAGTAAACTGGGGGTAACTCTGGAGAACTTTCAGTTTTTGGACTCCAGAGGTGAGGGCGGTGGGGGAGGCGGCGATGTTTCCAGTGGTTCATCAGGTCCTTCTGGCGGAGGCGCGACTCCTGCACAAGGCGGCGGCTTTGCGGAGGATGATGATGTGCCTTTTTAGATTTATAACCCAAATAGAAAATGTCCAAGAAACAAACAGAAGTCATCTTAACCAGTCACATTGTTAATCTGGGTGGGTCGGAAGGAGATGCGGTTTCCGTGTCGCCCGGCTATGCGCGCAACTATCTTTTGCCCCAGGGCTTGGCGATCCCAAGTTCTCCCGGCAATCAACGGCGAATCGCTTCCCTGCAAGTTCGAAAAGTTGAGCGCGAGGCAACGGAACTGCAGCACATGACTGAGCTGCGTGACAGTCTTAAGAGCTTGAAGTTGGTCGTCAAAGTGAAGACCGGTGAAGGCGGCAAGTTGTTTGGCTCGGTGACTTCCGGCACTATTTGTGATGAGTTGAAAAATCAATTTGACGTGCATTTGGACAAACAGAAAGTGGCCCTCGACAAAGCGATCAAAGAGATCGGAGAATACGATGTCCGGCTCAAGCTGCACGCCGACATTGAGGCTGAGCTGAAAGTAATCGTGGAAAACGAAAACCCGGTTGAGATGGTGGGCGGCAAAGAGGCCGAACCAGCTGCGGCTGAATAATAATTCTATCGGCACCAGCATCGGATGGATGCTTTGCATCCTTTTTTAACCGCGGGCACTTTATGGCATTGGCCTGTGAACAAGGCGAGTTAGGTTGCCAGTAAGTCCACGTTGCCTTGACCGTGCGCTTGCGTGTTTCCTCACCGGTCTATGATTGACGCCAACGAGGTACCTATTCCGGAGTCGCCACAGGAGGATTTGCGGCAAACACGTCGATCGCAACCTGTCCGAGCGCAGTCTGCAATTGATCGAGCGCCTCCCCATTCCATTGAGGCGGAGCAGGGTGTGCTGGGGTGTCTGCTGCTTGCTCCGGATGAAGGTTTGCAATACTGCCTTGAGCACTTGCGAACGCCGCGCCAACTCGCTAAGCCAAAGACCGAGAGGGGTCGATACGGTACGTTGCGTGATTCGAGCACGACGTTTTTCTATGAACTGAAGCATCAGGTGGTCTTCGAGGCGATGCTTGAAATGAACGAGGCACGGCAGGCGGTTGACCTCATCACGCTCAAGCAGACACTTACTGATAATAACCAGCTAGAGGCGGTGGGTGGCGTGGCGTACCTTTCCACGTTGATGGACAGTGTGCCCTCGGCAGCCAATCTCGAGTATTATTTCAGTATTGTCTGGGATAAATATATTTTGCGAAAAACAGTGCGCACCTGCACAGAGATCGTGCGTGAGGCATACGAGCACGAGGGCGAAGTGGAGCGTCTGATTGATGAGGTGGAAAGCCGCATCCAAAAAATCAGCGAGGAACGCGCGGGTGAATCGTCACGAACCATGAAGGATCTCGTGACCAATGCCATCAACCGAATTGAGGCATACCATAATCGCAAGGGTGAATACTCCGGCATTGCCACGGGTTATAAGGATTGGGATGACTTGACGGATGGTTTGCATGGTGGCGAGATGGTCGTCATCGCCGCGCGCCCTTCTATGGGAAAAACATCCTTGGCGATGAACGTTGTGGAAAATGTGACGCTCAAGCAAAATGTTCCTGTGGGTGTGTTTAGCTTGGAAATGACCGCTGAAGCACTTGTCACGCGAATGATTTTCTCGAATGCACGTCTCAATTTTGCCGAACTACGCAGAGGTTTTATGAATGAACGGGACTTCCCCCGCATCTCATCTACAGCTGGCAAGATCAGCAAGGCGCCTATCTATATTGATGATACGCCGGGTCTTTCGATTCTACAATTGCGTGCCAAGGCGAGGCGAATGCATTCGCAACACGGCTTGAAACTCATTGTGATTGACTATCTCCAGTTGCTCCACTCTACTACGCGTCGCTCGATGGACAATCGCCAACAGGAAGTGGCTGAAATCTCAAGCGGCATCAAGTCCTTGGCCAAGGAACTGGATGTTCCGGTGATCGTTCTCTGTCAGCTAAACCGTGAAATGGAGCGTGAAAAAAATCGAAAGCCTCGCCTTTCGGACCTTCGAGAATCCGGCGCCATTGAGCAAGATGCGGATTTTGTGGGGCTCCTTTACCGTGTGTTCAACGAGGATGGCGACGACGTGCAAGCATCTGATGAATCGGAAGGGATGTCAGTGAACTTGCTGGTGGCCAAGCAGCGCAATGGCCCCACGGGAGATGTGGCCATGACTTTTCTAAAGAATTTTACGCGCTTTGAGAGTGCTGGGAGCGCCAGCAACCGGCGGGTCGATCTCCAGGATGTTCCGAACGATGAATAAGCGCCTCACTATTTGCTCCAGTTTCATGGTCGTTTGGTTGTTTCTGTTTGCCATGGGTGTAATGGCACAAGAGAAAGCAGTCAAAGTTGTGTCAATCAAGGTCGTTGTGGATGACGAAACCACAATTACAGAAAAATACGTACTTGATCATATTCGACTCAAGCCGGGCGATATCTTCAAACCTGAAAGGCCAGATCAAAATGTGCTGAGAGTGATGGCCAAGCGCACCAATGAAGATGTGGTGGGACTGATGAAATCGGGTCGCTTTGCGGATGTCCGGATTGAGTCGCAAGCTGTGGATGGTGGGGTGGTGTTGACTTATTTTGTTGAAGGTTATCCGTTGCTCGATTCAGTGGCATTTAATCGAAAGATATATGAGCTTCAAGCAGATGGAGAAATGATTCCCCGCATCTTAAGTCTCGGTCTTCGAATCAAGGAAAAAAAATTGCGCAAGCAAATCCAGCTTGCAAAGGGAATGCAATATAACGAGGCGCGCAGACATGCGGATGAGAAGGCACTTCGAGAGTACTACATCAAGGAAGGCTACTTCCCTGTCAAAGTTACAGGGGAATATCTGAAAGAGGCAAAGAGTATTACTTTCACGATTGAAGAAGGTGAGCGAATCAAGATTGATGAAATGGCCTTTGAGCGTGTGGATGGTCCAGAGTTGAGTTTTGATCTAGGCGATCTTGATGATTTTGTCAAAGCCCGCGAGCGCCGGCGATGGTACAATCCGATCTCTTGGCTGACGAATGATGGTCGACTTAAGCCTTTGGAATTAGATGAAGATATTGACCGGTTGACCACCTATTATCGCAACCGTGGCTTTCTTGATGTGAAGGTGAGCTTCAAACACAGTGCACAAGAAGCGATTCTGGAAAATCCTGAATACCATATGCTTCAGAAGACGTTGTTGGATGTAGAGGAAAGATACCGGGCCACACAGCGCCAATTAAATGTGGAAGAAGCCAAGGAGCAGCAAAATGAAGCCCTAATTGATGCCCTTGACAATCGGCTCGATGACGAGGAGGACGTGATGGATGATGCCGATGATGATCTCGATGATTTCCTGGATGATAACCGACTAGTGAAACTTACGTTCCTTATTGATGAAGGGAAAAGATATAAAATTGGCGCGGTAAAATTTACGTACCGTCGCAAGGCACCAGATGACATTGATGGCACGAAATTTGAGGATGTTATTGATGGAGATGGCTATGTTCCTGCGATTCCCCCAGGTGTTTTGCATGCCATGATTTCCATGAAGCCCGGTGAGATTTACCGACCTGAAAAGCTGGATGGCAAGGGCGATTCCGATTTGAAAGCCTTGAGAGATGCCTACGGAGCCAGAGCCTATATCAATGCGACCGTGAGGATCAACAAGACTGCTAATGCGGAAGCTAATACCATTGATTTAGAGTTCAGGATTGTTGAAGGCCAAACGTACTACGTCGATCTGGTGAAAATTGAAGGCAACGACAAGACTAAGGATTTTGTCATCCGTCGAGAATTGGCTATATCACCAGGGGAACCGTTTGACTTGGGCCGTGTTGAGAAAAGTCGGAGACGCATCGAAGGCCTACGTTTATTCTTGGATGTGGGGGCGGAACAGCAACGATCCGGGGAGGCGGGAGAAACGAATGAAGAGAATCTACTGATTTCTGTTCGTGAACAAAACACCGGTCGTATGTACTTCGGAGGTGGATTTGGTAGTGACTACGGAGCGTTTGGTCATGTAGTCCTTTCACAGGAAAATTTTGATATCGGGCGCTGGCGTCGACCTCATTTTTTACAAGGCGCCGGGCAAAAAATCCGACTGCGCCTACAGGCAGGAGGTCGCTACAACGACTATGGGTTGGATTTTGAGGAGCCTTGGTTCATGGGGCGCAAGCTGCGTTTTACCACCAGCCTCTTTGCGCGTGAGTTGCAATATTTCAGCACAAAGTTTGATGCTGAGGAAACCGGTGCCCGGTTCGGGTTGGAACGGGTATTGTTTGGGAATGATTTTTTGCGCGGCAATGTCAAATACACAATTGAGAACACGGGATTGGTGGATGTGGATTCCAGTGCCTCAACTGAAATAAAGAATGATGCAGGAACCGATTTAATTTCACAGGTTGAGATGGGAATCGCCTACGATACGAGGGGCGGTGGGGAATTGCCATCTAGGTGTCATCGCACTTCGGTCTACCTGAATGTTGCTCCGGATTTTTTAGGAAGCGAAAAGGAGTTCTACGGATTCCACTTAAAGTCGGAGTGGTATCGCAAGGGCTGGGGCGAAGGGCATGTGATTGAGTTGCGCGGACAAGCTGCTGTTGTGGACGCCCTCCAAAATGGCCAGACGGTTCCGTACCTTTACCGTGAGACACTGGGTGGGCAACGTAATTTGCGTGGTTTTGATTATCGTGAAATTGGCCCCCGTGGAGATCAGGGGGATTATTTGGGGGGCAACACGATGGTCCATGGCACGTTTGAATACAGTATACCCACACCATTTAAGATGATACGTGCTGCAACCTTTTACGATTGGGGTGTAATCAACAGTGATTCATGGGATTTTGCCCTCGGTAATTATAATGACAATTGGGGCGTTGGCCTTCGTTTGGTCATTCCGTTTTTCGGGCCACTGCGTTTCGACTATGGAGTGCCTATTACCGGAGACGGATACAACGACAGTGGCGGCCGATTCAATGTGAATTTTGGGTACAGCACCTCATTCTAAATCAAACAACTGATATGATTTCAAATATGAACAAGATCATTACCATTTTGGCTTTATCCGTCACATTCAACCTTGCTCAGGCTGCTGATCAGATAATTGCCACTGTCGATTTCAAGAAAGTTTACGGCGAATACTGGCGCACGGAGCAGGCCGATAAACAGCTCAAGGCAAAACAGGACGAAGCAAAGAAAAAGATTCAGACACATATAGATGCCCAAGAGAAACTGCGCCAGGACATCCTAAAAAAGATACAATTACTGAAAGATCCCAAGTTGGGGGCCGTGGAGCGGAGTCGTCGGCAAAGACAGGTGGATGCTCGCCAAAAAGAATATCAGGAAAATGCCGGGGCCATTCGCGATTTCCAGAATGCCACTATGAAAAGCCTTGAAATGGAAATGCGGAAAGATATTGATGCCATTAGAGGGGAGATCAAAGTGGTAGTGGCCGCCAAGGCGAAAGAAGCAGGGTTTACCCTTGTGCTCGACAAGAATACATTGGTTTTTACTGACGGCTCAGCTGATCTCACCAAGGGGGTGCTTGAGAGGTTGAACGCCAACGATCCTCGTAAGTCGAGTGCAGCGGCACCAGATAAAGCCCCAAAGAAATAGAGCCTGAATTTACTCGGTGTAAAGGACTGATGCGACAGTGCCGTTTTGAATTACGAATGTAACCGTGACAGCTACTTTGTCTGGAACGGCGTTAGCCACCTTTACTCCATAGTAAATCCAGTTTGCGCCCTTGATCTTGTCCGGACTCCCAAATGCTTTCTGGATGGTGGCCTGCGGCTTGCCGACGTAGATTTTCTTCAAGTCTTCCGATTTCCACGTGTATTTCATGCCGGTCGACAGGAAGCTCTTGTGTTTGCCCATGTACTTTCCGTTCGCGTAGAGATCTACTCTGTTGGTTGTGCCGTCGTCGTGCCATAGGAACCAGACGCCCGTTCGTACCCCATTAGTCCACTGGCCTTGAATCTTCAGCTTGCCGTTCTTGTGCCAATAGTATTCCCGGCCATTCTTCCAGCCTTTGATGTAGAATGCTCGATGGAGCAAGTTGGTACGCTTTGGGTAGCGGGTTTTAACCCCTCCTTGAAACAAGCCATCTTTGATGGGGAAATAAGTGATGCCGTTGGTGCTCACGTTCCGGGCAATCCCGGTGAAACGGTCGGTACCTTTGGTGAAGTGGTGATAACGGTAAACCTTGTTCGTGCCTGTATTGACTGGCTTGGCTTCTCGCTTGCGGATCAGAGCCCCGTATGGCATCGGTCCGGGTTTGGATTTCTTGGTGGGGGTTCCCCCCCCATTATTTTTTGGGGAGTTGGGGTCAACGGTGGTTGTGCTTATAGGTTGGTTCTCATCGTCACCCCCTCCACATCCAGTGAGGAATATGCCCGCTCCAAGAATCGCCAATGCAAATCTCATGCTGTTAAAATACGGGTTTTCCACGGCGCGACAATCCTTTTTGGAGCAATTTATTCAGATTGACTCAGGCGTTTTTGCTCCTGATCGAACAGCAGGGAATGGGCTTCTTCCAGAATATCAGGGATTTGATCAGTAAAAGGGCTATCTTCAATCACGGTTGTAATCCTATTCATATCCAGTTTTGCCACAGTTTCACCTGGAAACCAGTGGTCACCTTGACCAAGCAGATTGTAGCGCATCTTGGCCCAGTCTACCATGTCCAAGCCTTTTGCATACGTCCATAGGCGCAAGATTTCCATGAGGTTTACTTCGCCTGGTACATCCACATAATGTGGCAAACCTTCTGGCCAGTTCGCGCACCAGTCTTCTCCGTGCTCATTCGTCAGTTCGGCGCGGAGGCGTTTCTCGATCGGCGTAATTGTCGCCGCAATATTTTCATAATGTGCCAACCCCTTCAAGTGCGTGTCAAAGTCGCCCGGTTTCGCTGCGCCACAGCTGAGCGTATGCACCTGCTGACGGTTGAGGCAGTAGAGGGCGTTGAACTGCATGGGATGCAGTGGTGTGCAGAGATCTGTTAGCTTAGGAGGCGGTGCGTATAGTTTGCCGCCTTTATCGTTGGGGCTGATGATAAACACACCCATGTCACGTTCAGAAGCGGCTTCAACAGCGGGCCAGTTCAGGTCGTTTACGAAATACCAATGCAGGTTCAAATAGTCGAAAGCGTCGCTCTCAATGGCATTGAGAATGAGATTAGTTGTGGCGTGAGTGGAAAACCCGACATGCCGCACGCGGCCTTCCTTTTGCAGCCATCGTGCTGCTGCCGCACAGCCATTGGGTGCTAGGGACCAGTCTAGCAGCTGCTGGTTGTTAATGCCGTGCAGTGAAAGCAGGTCAACATAATCGAGCTGAAGGAAATCCATCGAAGTGTTGAAGGTATCTAAAAATTCCTTTGGATTTTCAAAGGGCGCGACTTTTGTCTGCACAATGAGCTTTTCGCGGGGGAATTGTTTCAGCACCGGCCCGAGTTGCATTTCGGAGGAGCCATAGCCGCGTGCCGTTTCGATGTGATGGATGCCGACCTCCATTGCGCGATGAATTGTCGCCTCGAGATTTTTTTGACCTTCATCAGGTACTTCATTCCATGCAACATCGCTCCACTTGTGCTGGTAGCGCATGCCCCCACAGGAGAAGACAGGCATCTGTAATTCTGTTTTTCCAAACCGGCGGTATTTCATTCTACAAATTCTAGTTCCGGACGGTGTGGGATCAACCCAGACGCATGTGCTTTCCCCAAAAAGCACCGTATACTTTCCTTGCCGCGCTCGCCGTAATCGAGGGTCCAATGATTCACGTACATTCCCACAAATTGATCAGCCAATTCCTCACCCATGTCGCGCGCGTATTGTAGCGCGTGAGTCACTGCCTCTGGCCGATGATCGAGACTGTATTGAATGCTCTCGGCGAGTAAATCGCTGATAATCTTGCGCTCGCTGGCCGGGATACGTTTGTGAATCACGTTGCAGCCCAGTGGCAGCGGCAAGCCGTCATTCTCCTCACCCCACCAAGCGCCGAGATCCTGACAACACACGAGACCTTCGTTTTCAAACGTCAATTGGCCTTCGTGAATGATCAAGCCTACGTCGGCGTTCCCGGTATTCACCGCATCGAAAATTTCATCAAACGGCACCACGACATAGTCAATCGCCTCCTTCGACTGGCTTAGCCATAATTGCAGTGCAAGAAAGGCGCTGGTCATCTCACCAGGCACCGCGATTTTTTTGCCCACGATCTGCTCGCGGGTTATCATTTCCTTCGCCACCAACATTGGCCCGTAGCCATCACCCATGCTGGCTCCGGTCGGTAGCAGTGCATAATCACTACTTACCGAGGCGTAGGCGTGAATGCTGATGGCGGTGATGTCCAGTTCACCCCTTGTGGCTCGCTCATTGAGCGTCTGGATGTCTTGAAGGATGTGTTCGAAATCGTACCCGTGCGAGTCAATGAGCCCCTTGGCCATTGCGTAAAACATAAAGGCGTCGTCCGGATCGGGCGAATGGCCGAGGGTTAGGCGTTGCATCGGGGGAGATTGGCCGATGAGCTTCATCATGTCCATGCGTTTTGGCTGGATTTGCCTTGAGTCTTTGGTCACGCTTCGGTTTCTGATGCTCGACTATTTCATCAGGCGATTTCTACTGATCCCTCCGACATTGCTGGGCATTTCCTTCATGGTGTTTCTCGTCACACGAGCTGCTCCGGGTGGGCCTATTGAGCAGGCAATGATGCAGATGCAGCAGATGAGTGAGGAGGGCAGCAGTGGAGGGCAAGCGGAAACTGGCCTGCTGGACGAAGAGCAGAAAAAGGATTTAGAGCGTTACTATGGTTTGGACAAGCCGGTAGTGCAATCCTACTTCATCTGGTTGGGGTTACTTCACCGGGAGAAATCCCACCGAGAGATGCAGTTTGAGCCAGACAAAACCGAGGCCAGCGCGCGGGTCCGATTGGTGGAAGGTGAGTCTAAGAAAAAGCGCATGCGGTTGGAGTTGGATCCTGACAAAAATGTGATGATCACCAATGCTGGTGAATTCGAAGGCAACTGGACCTGGCGCAAACTGGATCCAAAGCCAAACGACAAGCCGGGTTCGTTGCGGGTGGAGGTTTTTCGTCAGGAATATTCCGGGTTGATTCACGGTGACCTTGGGCGGTCTTTTCGGTACGGCAAGCCCGTGGAGCAGGTGATCTGGGAGCGGCTCCCGGTTTCGACCTATTTCGGGTTTTCGACCATGCTCATCATTTATGCCGTGTGCATCCCGCTGGGATTCTACAAGGCTATCAAGCACAACAGTTGGTTTGACAACTCCACTTCAGTGCTCATCTTCATGGGCTATGCCATCCCCGGCTACGTGCTGGGGTTTTTGCTTATTCTGTTATTTGCGGTGAAGTTGGATTGGTTTCCATCAGGCGGCTTCACAAGCATTAACTTTGATGATCTTTCGGCTTGGGAAAAGGTCAAAGATGTGCTCCATCATTCTGTGCTGCCCTTGGGGGCATATCTTGTGGGAGGATTTGCATTTGTGACCATGCTGATGAAAAATCATTTACTGGATAATCTGGCTGCTGATTACATGCGTACGGCGTTGTCCAAGGGCGTAGCCTATCGAGATGCTGTGAGGCGACACGCCTTGCGCAACTCGCTCATCCCTATCGCCACCAATCTTGGCCATCAAGTGATGCTTTTTGTCACTGGCAGCTTTCTCATCGAGAAAATCTTCGACATCAATGGCTTCGGCTTGCTGGGGTTCAACGCCATTATCGACCGTGATTTCCCTGTGGTGATGGGTGTGTTGATGCTCTCGGCGTTTCTCATGTTATTGGGCAATATTATCTCGGATGTCTTGATGGCTTTGGTGGACCCCCGCGTGCGATTTGATTGATTGCCAACGATGACTTGGAAACTAAATCCCCAGACGGTCAGGAAACTTAAGCGGTTCCGGTCGATTAAGCGTGGCTATTGGTCGTTCATCACCATTACGGTGGCGCTGCTGATTTCGCTCTTTGGTGAATTGCTCATAAACGATCAGGCATTGATGGTGGGTTACAACGGACGCTGGTATTTTCCAGCATTGGTCGACACCTATCCCATCAAGTGGTTGCATAAACCTTCAGAGTTGCGCTCCGGAAAGTTCTTCGGGGTTGAGCGGGATGCTTCCGACCAGCCCTACACCTATGCCGTCAACTACCGCGCCCTGCAGAAAAGCTGGGAGGAGAAAGGATCGGACAATTGGCTGGTGATGCCATTCATTCCGCATGATCCCGATAGCCAGGACTTTTCCGAAGGGGTGGGGAAACTCTCTGCTCCCAGCCGTGAACACGAGCACTATCTGGGTACTGATAACGCCGGGCGGGACATTGCCGCGCGACTTTTTTTTGGGTTCCGCATCGTGATGCTATTTGCTCTGGGCTTCACGCTGATGGTGTTTTTTATCAGCTCGGCACTCGGCTGCCTCATGGGATACTTTGGCGGGTTGACAGATCTGCTGGGACTGCGGGTGGTGGAAATCTGGGCGAACATTCCGTTTCTTTATATGGTCATGATTATGGTCAGCGTGGTGCCGGCCAAGGTGGGTATGGTGTGGCGGGTGCTAATGTTACTTTTCATCATGGTGCTCTTTAGCTGGACGAGCATGACCTATTACATGCGTGCCTCTACCTACAAGGAAAAGGC
>CBFHWX010000061.1:0-16439 GCA_965659445.1 Limisphaerales bacterium
TCGAGTTTTCCCCGGCATTAACTGAGCCGGGAACTCACAGTTTTTTCGTTTAAATCCAGCTCCGCACTGATTTCATGGTAATTTAAATCGCCGTAATAACGCAATTCCAGAATTTCCTGACAAGGACCACCAAGAATTTCCAAGGCCTCACCCACGAGTTTCCACTTCTCTTCGCGCAACAATTCCTCATCCGGAGACGATAAGGGGCTTGCCGGATCAAGCATACGGTTGCCTTCATCATCCTCTGCCTGCAAGGAGAGCGGCACTTCGCCACCCCCACGCTTGGCAGCCACCTTTTTGGCATGGTAATCGCGGGCCTTATTGGCGGCGATGCGAAAAAGCCACGTTTGAAGCCGGCTCTTGCCGCCAAAGCTCGCGAGGTTCTTGATCACGGAAAGAAACACCTCCTGGCAAATCTCATCGCTATCCTCCCGCGAGAAGGTACTGGAAATCTGGAACACAAATCGGCCTACCGCCGCGTAATGCTCGGCGAAGAGCTCATCCCACGCGTCGCTATCGCCCGCGCGACAGCGCTGGATCATCTCGCGTTCGACATCCAGATCCATTTTTTGAAGATAGCCCAACAGGCCCAATTATTCCACATTGATTTCCACCGGCTGGGCTTCAGCTCGGATTTCCGGTTCGTAGTACTGGTAGGCGGTGGATTTGGGCGTCTTCGCCTTCACCGGGAATTTGGCCTTGAGCTCATAGGTAAACACGACGGGCTCTTTACTGCTAATCTCGCGGAAGTATAGAATTACCTGCCGGCCGGTGATGGAGTAACGCTCAATCATCCCTTCATCCTTAAGCCCCTGAAAGTATTCCGGCAACACATCGAACCCAGGCGGGATGCCCAAGTCCACAATGGTCATCTCTGCGGTGCCCGACCGATTATACTCCACACTTACCTGCACCTCGAGAGTGTCGCCCTGCTTAAGCGTGGTGGTGTCGTAGGTCACATCAATCGTCAATTCCTGCTCTGTGGGCACCGGCTTCTCCTCCTGCCATGGTAGATAGTGAACCGCCACAATCTGGTAAGCCAGGTTTCCCTTGCCTGAAGGTTCGAGTGTAACGGTGTTATCGCCTTTCTTTACCAGATGACGCAGGCTAATCAGTCGGAAGACATCGCTGGTTTCCGGCGTGATATCAATCTGCTTGGCCGGCTCGCCATTGGCGATCAAGGCGATGGAAAGATCCTTCTCCACGCCGCCACCGCCACCATCAGAGCCAGCCAAAAGCGCGCGCATGGCATGCACAGTAGCCTGTGTGGAATGCCACGTGCCGCGCCCATCCTTCTTTTCAATCAACCACGCCAGCGCCTTGTGGGCCACTGATGTGTGTTGGCGCCCCTTCAGGAAAGCGTGGGCAATAATGGCCGTCGTCTCGATAGCAAGTGTGCTGCCCCGTCCAAAAGTAACTCCTTGGGATTCTGAGCCCCAGTACACCAGTTCCTTTTCGGTTGTCTTTGCCGTATCCAATCGGTTGATCAAACCCTTGGCCTCGGGCCGCTTGGCCGCCACTAGTGCGTTGACGCACAAGCCCAGTGTGTAATTGTCTTTCTCAGAATCAGCGTTCTCGAGGATGAAGTCCAGTGCCCGATTGAGTTTGTTATCGGCTTGACCGCTCTCAGCCAGGGCCCAGGCGATGTACGCGGTGGTCCGCAGCTTGGCGCCGCGGAAGGCGTTGATGGCCCCCTCGGCGATACCACCCTGATCCGGCGTCCACGAGCCGTCACCCCCTTGTTTGCTGTAAAGCCAATTGCGCGTGCGCTCGATCACCTTCGGATCCACCTCATGCACCTTGGCCATGTCGGAAAACTCCATCAGGCCGTAGGCGGTTAGTACATTGTGCGCGGGTGTCTTACCGAACCATTCAAACCCACCACCTTTCACTTCGTAGGAAAGCAGCCGCTGATAACCAATATTGATAAAGTTCAACGCCTTCAACTCGATCTCCGGCTTGGTTTGCTTGTTGCGGCGCATATAATCTAGCACAAGGATGTTCGGATAGGTGGCCGAGGAGGTCTGCTCAAAGCAGCCATAAGGCATCTGGAAAATTCCATCCATGCCCTCCACCACCTGGCTGAATGCGCCCGGGTATATTTTCACATACAGATCATTGGCTCCTTCAATAGCCCCAGTGGGAATCTCGATACTCTTACTGAGATTTTCATCCAAGCGCCCGTTGATCACCTGCTCAAAGCGCTTGCCATCGGGTTCGACACGCACGCGGCGCTCCACCGCATCAGCCAATTCCGAGCCGAACGCCTTGAGCGTCAGTGCATGATTACCGGGCTTGATGGCTTCCAGTCTGAAATAAACCCGGGTGACTTCCTGCCCGCCAATCTTCAGCGTCTTCGTCTGGTCATCAAGCAGCTTGAACCAACTACCCTCCTGCACCTCCAGCTTCACTGTTTGCGGCTTGTCCAGATAATTGTAAACGGCAACCGGCACGCTCACCTGATCGTGCTGGGTCAGAGCCACGGGGAAATCGATGTCCACAAAGAAATCCTGAAAGACACGAATACCAGTCGTCGCCGAGCCCAGTTCCCCGGCTTGGGACACCGCGCTCATTGCAAGCCGCCACGTGGTGATGGAATCTGCCAGTGGCACCTCCAGCTTGGCCCGGCCCTGATCATCAGTAATCAACTCGGGCTTCCACAGGAGTGTCTCCGGGAAATAACGTCGAATGCGGCTGGGCGCCTTCAGATTACTGCCTCCATCACCTTCACTAGTAGGTTCAGGGCCTGGGGCTTCGCCTGTCGTTTCTTCCATTTTTTCCATGGCCTTCATCATGGGTACGGCAAAGTTTGCCATGTCTCCATCCATTGCCATCTCAGCCACAGCCATGTCCATGTCCATTCCACCCGCCATCATTTCGTTCCGAGCTCCCATGTTCCCACCGGCTACCAATGAGCCCATGAATAAAAGCAGAATACAGGAAACGCCGCTCAGACAGGAACGACTAACTCCCAGCCACACCATTCGGCCGCCGCTGACTTGGTGCATGGCACAATTACGGGCAATGGAGATAGCCCCGCCGACCAAGGCCAGTAACCCCAAGCCCGCCAAGGCCACCGTAAAAAACGTTTGCGCTTCAATCACACGTTCCTCAGCTCCGATTACCAGAGAAACAAGATAGATTCCCCAAAAGAGGTAAACTGTCGGAAGAGCAACCACCACCTTGCGCAAGAGCGGCAGCGCCTTTGATGACTCAGCCCCGCGCACCTTGACCACCGAGATGATCAATAAAACAAAAACTGCAATCAGCGCAAACAAGGCAAAACCCAGGAAAATGAAACCGATCTCTTCCTTGCGAGTTAGGTTGGCGATCAATCCCGCCAACACTGCCATCACTACCGGCACGTTGATGCCCAGAACCCACCAGAGTATCAGCCCACCAGTCGCCTTCTTGAAGGCGAGTTGCTCATCATCGCTATCGGTTTGGACCGGTTCTCTCCGGACAAATTTAAGGATGGCATAACCAAGGATAGGCAGGGTCAGCAAAATGAAGATCATGAAAGGGCTCAAGACCACGGCTGCAGCCAGGCTCTTTTTGTATTCCCGCTTATCCTGCAGCACCTCCCGCTGCTTCTCCTCAAAGGCGGGCCCAACATCCGCTTGCGGTGCCTCTTCACCCTCCGCAGCAGCAAAAAGCACCACGGCCGCCTCATCCAGATCCGGTTGCGGCTCAGGCTCCACTCCAGGCTCGGGAACCGGCTCAATCAATTGCTGCACCTGTACCGGTGGATGGGCATGGATCTCATAACGCGGCTTGAGGATTTCCTCCTGAATGGCGAAGTATACCCGCTCCAGACCCGGGCGCATTTCCGATAAGGCAAAAACCGCCTCGTCCACACCGGCCAAACCGAGGGCCGCCGGCACCGCCTTGCCATCGGCGCGTCTGACTATGAAATTCAGCAGTGCCTTTTCGGCCGGCTTATAAGTCTCCTTGTCGAGCTTGGCCTCAATCACGAGGCTATCGGCCCGCTTGACCTGAATCACCTTGGTATCGCCGATGATATTTCCATCACGCTGGATGCGGTAGCCACGCAGTTGAAGAGTGCCAAACAAGTCGGCCGACAAATCCAATGCCAATGTGCCCTTGCCATTAACGATGTCGATGGACTTCATCAACACCGCCCGGCGATCCTTCACGACGTCCACAAAGATGCGTTCCTTGTTGCTGGGCGAGATGATATCCACCTTTACCGTGTCTCCCGTCTTATAGAGAGCCTGATCGGTACGCATGAGGAAGGCGTCTGTCCGTCGATCAATTTCAAGCGTGCGAACCACTGCCACCTTCACGCCTTTTTCATCCTCGGCAGAAACCCTCAACCGTAGCGAGGGTTTATCCGGGGTGATTTTTACTTTCGCAATCCCGGCGGTGGAGGTTTCGACTTGTTGTCGGTCTCGACCGATTGTGATTTTGGTCTTGGCCGGACGGCCATCGGGATAGGCAGTCAGTACGTAAAGGGTATTCTCCACGTTCTGAACCAGCGTTCCGCTCTCAGGAAACACCTCAATACGAATGGGCCGGGTGGTTACCACCAGATCACGGTTCTTTTTCTGCGCGTGATCAGCCTTGTCCACCACATCGGCCAGCAAGGAAATCCTGGCATCCCCCTGATTTCGTTCCGTGCCGACAAAATTTTCCTTAAGCCGAAATTCAAAGGGGAAATTTCCATCCTCATCCAACTCGCCCTCGATGATCTCAAAGGGCCGAAACCGCTCGATGAACTCCGAAGCTGTGACCTTGATTTGGCCACCGGCCACCGGTTTACCAAAGGTGTACTGGGCAGACACGTTGCCGGAAACCATCTGGCCCGGCTGGTAAAAGCCCTTGTCCACACTTAACGCGATCTTAAACGTGGGCAACTTGTAACGCTCAACGGTAACCGTACGCTCGGAGGTCGTGTCGCCAACAATGGCGCTGATGGTGTAGGAGCCGTTGTTGACCTGATCGGCCAGTTGAAAATCCGCCGAAAAAATACCGAAACCGGAAGTTTCACCAACTTCCTTGAACACCTTGTTACCCTTGGCGTCCTGCACCTCAACCACCATCTTGCGCCCGGCCACCGGCCGCATGTCGGCATTGGCCAATGAGAGGGAACGGATGTGAATGGTCTGACCGGGTTGATAAAGTGGCTTGTCGGTCGTAACCATGACCCGGAAGGATCGGGTCAGTTTCACGTTGTGAGTGATGATGCTCTTATCATCACCGGCAATTTGCGCCTTTACCTCGTATTGTCCCTCAACAAGATCATCGGGCACTTGTTTCTCAATCTGGGCAAACCCGTCCTCATCGGTGGTGGCATTCACCATCCATACCTCACCTCCATCCTCAGCAGCCAAGCTGACCTCCACTTGAGCATTTGGAACGGGTTCTGCATTGGAACCATCGCGAACAAATACACGAAAAGCCGCCGGCGCCCCGGGAGCCAAGTCTTCCGGCGCAAAAAGAAATGCCTGCTCCGGCTTGGCGCGAAGGTTGTTCATTTGATTGGTCTTCAGTCCGATTCCGAGGCCGACTAAAATGACCACACTCGCGGCGATGGCCCAAAAACGCCCGCCTCCCAGCCAGCGTGCTTCCGGTTCAATGGGTGATATGTTCATAATTTTTCCTGAAGTTGTGCGCGCCACCGAATCGGGCTGGTCACGCTGGACTGTTTTCATTACCTGCTCAACAAACTGCTTGGATTCGGCCGTCGCTCCAATGCAAGTTTCCAAGCCCTTGATAAATGCCTCGGCTGAACGTTGCTCATCTTCGTATTGCTCCAATTGATCCGCCATGATCAGTTGACGGCGAAGTTCCTCCAATAGCGCAGGATCCTCCGCAACAATACTGGCGAGTTCGTCAAGCTCTTTGCTCACGATCTCCTCATCTAGCAACAATCCAATCAATTCTTCAAAGCGCTCTTCATTCATGGATCAGATTTCCTTCATACGTTGATTGATACACTGATAAAGCTGTCGACGGATGCGCAGCAGGGTTTGCCGAATGGTGGCGGCTTTCATCTCAAATTTGTCCGCCAAAACGGTGGCATTCCAACCCTCATAATATCGGGAGCGAACCAGTTCGCGGCTCCTGTTGGGCAGTTGCTCCACGCAATCACGCAAAGCAGAAACATCCCTAGCCCCGAACTGCTCCTCCTCTTGTTCGCTGAATTCCAGAAGATGCTGTGAAAGGCCTTCGTTCAGAATTCTACGATGCCTCCCCTGTTTGCGTAGTTCATTGCGCACGAGATTGCGCGCAATTCCCCGCAGCCACTTGCCAAAATCTCGCTCCGGGTCGTATGAGCCCATCTCACGACAAGCCACCACAAAAGCGTCTTGTGCAAGATCATCCACCCAATCCGGCTCAACCCCCAGCGAGCGGACAAACACACGAAGCGAGGCTTGGTGTTCCTTCACCAACCCAGCAAAAAGATTGTCATTCATCTGCAAATCCGCCGACATCAATTAATCCTTGTCCTGAACAGGCAGGGTGTGACAGAAAAAACACTTCAACCTCTTCCGTAGGAATCGAGATACAGTGCACACCTAAGGATAGACAAAAGGAAGTTTGCCGTGAATCTGGTCACAGCAAAAAGAGGCCTACCTATTCATACCCCGAAACCTTTGGGCCAATCTTTGTGATCGTCGCGGCATTGTTTGCCGATGCCGTGCCGGTCGGCTTACCTTTATAACTTTTGGCCGGGTTGGAAAAATGCGGAGCAACAGTACCGGGCTGATATGCCATTACAGTACGGTAAGCTTTGTCATCCGTTCCCGTAAAACGCAAACCTTTGGCTGTTGACTCACCCCCTCCGCCATCAGAGTGGCCACCTCCCAGATTATGACCGACCTCATGGGTGAAAGTATAGGAAGGTGAACCAACCCCTTTCGCCCTGACAACAGACCAGCAGGCATTTTTGTTCCCAGATGTTTGCCCCACACTACCGTAGCCTACAGCACCGTTGAGTACGCCTGGAACCAATGCCGACACAAGGTCCGCCTTATGTTTAGTCCTAAGGGCTTTAATCGCAGCATCTTTACTGAGCACGCCTAAATCCGATTTGACATCGCCAGATGACGAGTGATTCCATTTTTCAGTGGCCTTTAGTTTGAGAGTAACACTGACACCACTGTTCTTGAGGAACGTGTTGACATTTCCGACACCCGAGCCCGCCTTGGCCTTGATCCCAGCATCCCCGCCATTATCCTTGGCCGCATCATCCGTGTAGACCACTAAAACATCAATGGGACCACCTGAAGGTTTGCCGCCTTGCTGGCTGCCACCTTGTTGTTGTTGTTGGCCTTGTTGTTGTTGTTGTTGGCCTTGTTGTTGTTGTTGGCCTTGTTGTTGTTGTTGGCCTTGTTGTTGTTGTTGGCCGCCGCCAGTGCTTGTACCAGAACCTCCAAAAATTACATTTGGTCCTGTACGGGCCGAGGACCAGGTCATGGTGGGGGAGCTGGTGGTGGAGGTGCTACGTCCCTGAAGAGACCAGACACTCCATGGCTGATTCGCATAGCCTCGCGGTAGCCGAGCAATAGCGCGGCGAACAGCAGCAGATTTGCCGGTTGAGTCATTTCGGTTGGTTGGGTTCATCCGCCCTGGGTTTACCGGACGACTCGCTGAAGCAGTCGATTGGCCACGCATCCTTACTCTTTGATACATCAACCTAATCTTCTCACCGTTAGGACCAATCATAAACCCTGCCGGACCCTCGGGATGAGTGCAGATTAAATCAGCTGCATTGTGGTCAATCTCCACTAGCTTGTGAACCCCGTCTCCCACATAATCGATCTTGAAACCTCGACCGTCAGAAAAATCAACTGTGCCGACCATAGCCTCGGTACGGCCTCCATCAGCATCGCCTGCCATGGACAGAACAACTCGACTGCCCTCATCCCCCTTCACTTTGCCATAAGCAATGGCATCGTTGTCATTTATGTGCTGGCGTTCATTAATTTGGATCACTACATTCTCACCATTGAAAAGTTGGATGTGAATCTTGTTCACGTCATGTACCAACCCCTCAAGAATCTTCTGATCCAGTTGCACAAACTTATGTTGCTTGGTGAATTCCAGATCACGCACCGGGCGGGGAGCCTCAGCAAACTGATCCACAATCAACTGCGGCTCATTCGTCAGGCCAAAGTAAGCCGCCGCCATTCCGCAAAATAACAGAATCACGCTCGCTACTATGACGAGTTTCTTGTTCAAAAGCCTATATTTTAAAGGGGTTACTCCCTTCCGGTCAGTTACAATATTGAACAAGTATCAACAAGGAGCAAGGTGTTTTTCAGTAAAAAACACCAAAAAATATTTGTCTTATTCCCAATATAAGACTTTCTCCAAAAAAAGTGACATAACTGATTGCTCAGTCTATTTTTCGCGAGTGATTTTCAACAGATGGCTATTGATGGTTGTAGTTGCCTTCGCAATGCCATCTGTACATGCGGACTCGATTTCCTATGACCGGAATATACGGCCTATCCTAACCTCAAACTGCTATCAATGTCATGGACCCGATGCAGGAGCACGAAAAGCGAAGTTGCGTCTGGACAAGGAAAAAACCGCACGGCCTGTATTGAAGGACCTGTTAAACCGCATTTCTAGCCATGACCCCGATGAAATCATGCCACCGCCTAAGACCGGCAAGGAACTCACCTCAGCCCAAATCCAAACCTTACGCCAATGGATCAGCCAGGGCGCCAAGTGGGAACAGCACTGGTCACTGAAGCCGATCAAACGACCGGCCACACCAAAGTTAACCACATCGCAAAAGAAATGGACCCGTAACCCCATCGACCATTTCATTCGCACCAAGCAAAATGAACTAGGCCTTGCCCCTTCAACGGAGGCCGGCCGGTTGACACTCATTCGCCGGCTCACCTTTGATCTAACCGGCCTGCCACCAACACCGACAGAGATAGATGCGTACAAAAACGACAATTCACCAAAGGCCTACGAGAAACTTGTAAACCGACTGCTTGCATCGCCGCATTACGGCGAGCGCTGGGGCCGGCACTGGCTGGACGTGGTGAAGTACGCCGATACCTGCGGCTACGACAAGGATAAGCTCCGCCCCAACGCCTGGCCCTACCGTGACTACGTCATCCGCTCCTTCAATGAAGACAAACCCTACACGCGTTTCGTGCAGGAACAAATCGCCGGAGACGCACTTTTCCCAGGCACAGCCGATGGAATCCTCGGGCTGGGTTTCATTGCAGCGGGCCCGTGGGATTTTATTGGGCACGTGGAAGTTCCTGAATCCAAAATCGACGGACGAGTAGCCCGCCACATTGACCGTGATGAAATGGTAAGCAACACCCTGAACACCTTTACCAGTGCCACCATTCAATGCGCCCGTTGCCACGATCACAAGTTCGATCCATTTACCCAGAAACACTACTATAGCCTGCAATCAATCTTCGCAGCCGTAGACCGAGCTGAGCGCCCCTATGATTCGCAACCGGGATTAGCCAAAAAGAAATCTGATCTTTCTCAACGCATAACCGACCTAAAGAAGGAACTTTCAGCTATTGATGAGGAAATCAAAAAGGAAGGCGGAGCAAAACTTGCTGCAACGGATAAAGAGATCGCCGCATTACGCTCCAAGGCCAAACTAAAAGGCAAGCGCCCTGAATACGGCTACCACAGTCACATCGCAAAATCGCCCGAAACCACCAAGTGGGTACAGATTGATATGGGAGAAACCGCCGATATCCAACGCATTGCACTGCGCCCGTGTCATGATGATTTCAATAACATCAATGGCGGCTTTGGTTTCCCCGTACGCTTTAAGGTGGAAGGCTCACTCACCGCCGACTTCAAGAAACCCATTCTGCTTTTTGATCAAACCAAGAATGATTATCCAAATCCGGATATTGCCCCAGTCAGCTTCCAAACTAAAAACAAAGTCCGCTTGGTGCGTGTCACAGCAACCCGACTGGCCAAACGTAGCACCGACTACATATTTGCCTTAGCCGAACTGGAGGTATTTGATGTCACAGAAAAAAATATTGCTCTCAAGGCCAAGGTCTCCTCTCCTGATTCAATTGAGGCACCGATACGCTGGCGACGAACCAACCTGACGGATGGCCATTTTCCCATTGCCGCTGATGAAAAAGCCATTGGCGCACTTCAAAAAGCACAGGCTAATCGTCAGGCAATGGTTGCCAAATTCCGCAAACCAGAACGCCAAGCACGCCGTAAAAAACTGCAGGATCAAATTACTGCTGCCGAGAAAGAACTTAAGGGTATTCCCAAAGGGAAGATGGTCTATGCCGCCGCTACTGACTTTAAAGTTCAGGGAAATTTCAAACCCACAAAAGGCAAACCCCGAATGGTCAAAGTATTGCACCGGGGCAATATTCAAGATCCTCGAGGTGATGTTCGACCTGGCACTTTGCCCATTTTTCCCAAAGAGAATTTTGAATTCAAATTGGCTGCCAACCATCCCGAATCCGCGAGGCGTGCCGCCTTGGCCAAATGGATTACCCGAAAGGATAATCCGCTCACCTGGCGCTCCATCGCAAATCGCATATGGCTATGGCATTTCGGGCAGGGCATTGTGGAAACACCCAATGACTTTGGACGCATGGGCCTGCCGCCAAGCCATCCGGAGTTGCTAGACTGGTTGACTGCAGAGTTCCGCGATTCAGGCGGAAGTTTTAAACACCTGCATAAACTCATCGTCACTAGTGCCACCTACCGGCAGTCGGTCGCGACCTCAGTCAAGTTTGCCAAGATTGATTCGAACAACCGTTTCCTCTGGCGCATGAACCGCCGCCGACTTGAAGCAGAGGAACTGCGTGACGCCATTCTCTCGGTGAGTGGTGCGATGAATAAAACTATGGGTGGACCCGGTTTCTATCTTTTTGCATTGGAGAAAACCGCCCACTCGCCCCATTACGAATATCATAAGTTCAACCCCGCAGACCCCAAGAGCCATCGCCGCTCAGTCTACCGTTTTATTGCCCGATCCCAGCCCGATCCGTTCATGACCACACTGGACTGTGCAGACTCTAGCCAGAGTACCCCCAAGCGCGATGAAACCCTTACCGCCCTGCAGGCCTTAAGCCTGCTCAATAACAAATTTACCCTGTACATGGCCAAACGCTTTGCTTCGCGTATCGAAAAGGATTTCAAAACACTGCAAGGCCGAATCCGCCGCTCCTACCAGCTGACTACCGGCCGCCCTCCTACACCGAATGAGATGGTCACGCTCGAGAAGTACGCCCAAAAACACGGTCTACCCAATCTCTGCCGTGTGCTCTTTAACTTGAGTGAGTTCTCCTATATCGACTAGATAATCACACTGGCTGCTGACTGGGATTATTCTCCGCGATTACATTCTGATTGGCTTGGATCAATCCACCCAAACAAGTTAATGGATTATTATATTATTGGTGGAGATAAGAAAACCTACGGTCCTAAGCCGGGTCGTGAGATTAGCGATTGGATCCGCGAGGGCCGGCTCAATGCGGATTCAAGGATATCCACCGAGAACAACCTGGACTGGCGGTCCCTGAGCGAGTTTCCTGAGTTCGCCAAGGAATTGAAGCTCTCCGACAAGGAGATCGAGAACGAGGAATATGATGAGAGCGATGACGAATTGTCCTTTTCGATTCCGTGGTGGCTTTGGGTCATCAAAATTGTGCTTGTCTGGCCGATTTATTGGCCCTGTTGGCTGATTTGGAAGATCGTTTACGTGGCGATTCCCACGGGCCTGGTGCTTTGTGTGGCGGGTGCTGTGCTCGATAACCAGAGCCTCACAAACGTGGGGGCAATGGCGGTTTGTGGCGTGGGACCGCTTGGGTTAATGCTCCGGTTTTACGTATGGGCTATTAACCTGCGGTTCGGCGATACCGCGGATTAAGAGTCGGGGGAATCAAGCCGTCAATGTTGTGATCTCCCTCGTGAAAATTTCCAATGTGCCTTGGCAACCTTTGATACACGTCTGAAAAGATGGTGGGTAACTTGAGTTTGCCTGAGTTGGACAGGGAGGCGCAGGGTGCAAGGCATGAAGCACAGGCTCATGGCGTTATTGGCTTTCTTTCTGTGCCTTTGCAGATCGGCTCATGCTCAACTACAGTGGGCCAATTCAGGCGACCCTTTTTTCGGCAACGCAGATGGAAGAAAATTCGCGATTACTTTTGCCGTCATCCTGGCCGGCACGTTTGTTGTTCTTAGTTTTGTCGCCCACGTTACCCAACGGCGACGTATCCGGGAATTGCCAGTAAAAAAACAACACCGTGCCAAGCAACCCCCAGTCAAAGAGCAACCTGAAGTCGAACAAAAGGAACAAAACTGCCAGGAGTGCGGAGCAAAACTAACAAAGGCTCCTACCGGTGATTGGTTTTGCCTCAACTGTTAGGCGTAGAGTAAAACACCGAATAACAATTCTTCCCGCGAAAGCCTCGCAACGCCCTAGCGATCAAAATTCATCCTCGGCCAAAACAACCAAATGATCCTGGGCCGAAAGCTCGTAGACGGTGTTCTTTCCCGGAATTAACTTCACACCGTGGTTTTCCACAAGGTCACCTTCGTGTTGGTTCAACTTGACTCCCAAACAAATTTCCCCACGGTTTTGCGCGACCGCCATCAGGTCGGCAAAGGTGGCTGTTTCTGGAAATTCATCGAAGTAAAATCCCATCGGTTTTATATATATTTCCGATCCATCGTCTGAAAATATCTGATCGTATACACGCAGAATGTCGGGCTCCTCACTAATTTGGGCGATAAGCATGCTGATCTGCTGGTTGGAAATAATGAAATCGTTCACACCAGCCTGAGCGATCAGGTCGCGATTTTTGGAATCCATCACCTCGGTAATCAGCTTGGGGTGAGGCTGGTCGGAAGACAATTCTTCCAACCGATTACGCAGCAAAATGAGAATGATGATCGTTTGTGAGTCGATTGCTTCCGGATCGGCACCCGCCCCACCTTGGCTAAGTACCAGTACATTGTCATAAGCCAACAAGTCCAGATCATCATAGATTTGAGGAGACATCAGGTCTGCTTCGCGCAGATTTAATTCAAGATTCGAGAGATCCCCTTCTGCCTTGGCGATCTGTTCCTTCGCTTTTTGGCGTTGCCGTTTGTCATCTTCAGATTCGGTTTGGGCGTGATGAACCATCACATCGATTCGTGATCCTTTTTTAACATAATCATTGTACTCGCTAATGACGGTCATTGTTTTTGTATTCCATCCGATTATCAGCTCACTTTCCACGCGCATTTCAGCCCGCTGTACAACCGGATGCAGATCGCGATGCGGAGCCACGTGGTCGGGCAAATATTGAATGGTCGAGTCATCCTCGGCAAGAATGAGGAGGTCATCATCGGGCTGGACTAACGTTTCGGAATCCGGACTGACCAGCAGTTCACCGTCTGCTCGACGGACACCCATGATCACTCCATCGGGAAAATGATACTGCATCTCGCCAAACTTGGATTCCTCCCAGTTCCCGTCAGCAAAGTACATCTCGCAGCCATCAAAGCTCATGATCTCCGAGTACACAACACTGAGACCATTGGAACGGGAAGTCTGAACCATTACTTTCGAAAGAATATCGAGTGTGTCAAACGTGACCACTTCGTCCTTTGTGATATTGCTCATAATCTCGCGATTACGCTGATCAAACACTTCGGCCACAATGGCGAAATTATTATTATTCCCCTTGGAAGCCATTACGCCGAGTGCGGTTTTGATGACACGCGTATCGCTGGCCGCCCGATCCTCCGGTGGTGAGGTGTCCGTGCAATTCCCCAAGATGATGATGCTTTTGCAGGTTTCAACTGATACAATCTCCAAGTTGATCAGGGAGGACACCGCTCCGGACCGGGTTACAATACGAGTGTTGAGTCTGTCCGGCATCCGCATTTCAAGAATATCGTCCATCTCCTCCTTGGACAAATCAGATAGAATCACCACGCACGAATCCGGCTCACTCTCATTGGCGATTACCAACTCTCGAATGATTTCGGTAACTCGATCATTCCAGCCCAAGATCAACGTGTGTCCGGACTCGATGACCTTGGTATGCCCTTTCTTAAGCTCTTCAATCTTGCCCTCAAGAGCGGTTGTAATCACCGCAATGAGCGCCGAGAAAATGATCACGCCGGCAACTCCCGCCAGGATTGCAACGGCCTTGTAGCCGATGCCCGAGTTCGTATCGATGCCCATGTTGCCTGGATCCGTCATTTCTAGAAAGATGATGTAGACCTGCCGCAGGAAACTCCTGTCCAGCTCCGGATCTATTTCACCAGGTACGATCCAGAGCAGGAACCCCCGCATCAGCGCAATCGTTAACAGCACACCAACAAAAACAAAAAAAAGGCTGATAAAGATATTACTACCCCCCTTTGCGAGGAATGTATCAAACTTATAGCGCATTCGATTTTTGAATTTAAGATCAATCATAAGCAATCAGACAGAGATTCTATTAAAATCATATCTATTTACCTCTGCAAGGCTTATCCCGGATAATATCGCGTTGATACCCAGACTTTACCTTGCGTCATATTGGTTACCTTGATTGACTTATCCGCCAATTCATGAAACTCGCTGAACTCAAGTGGCCTGATGTTGAAGCCCTCAGCAAGGACACCCCGATCGTCATTCCCATCGCCGCGCATGAACAGCACGGACGCCATATGCCACTGCACACCGACAGCCTGTTGCTGGGCGAGATTGTCCGGTGCGCGGAGGACCAGCTGGGTGATGACGCGCTTTTTGTGCCGTTAACTTGGCTGGGCAATTCGCATCATCACATGGATTTCCCCGGCACGCTCTCGGCGGAGCCGCGCGTGTATCTCGATTTGCTCAACGGACTACTGGAGAATTTTCTGCACCACGGCTTCAAGCGGCTGGTGCTTTTAAACGGCCACGGCGGCAATATGGTGCCGGGCGCGCAGGCGGTGTTCGAGGTGCGCCAACGGCACCGCTACTGCAAGGATCTGTTACTGCTCTCGGCCACCTACTGGGATCAGGCGAAAATTGCCGAGGCGCGCGATGACTTTTTACAGGATTCCATGGGACACGCAGGCGAACTGGAAACATCCATGATGATGGTCATACGGCCCGAACTGGTGGGAGATTATGCCGCCGCTGCGAAAGTAACCATGGGCGAGGCATTTGACACCGCCACGCGCGGCTGGACAACTAAGGACCGCAGCGATCCCGGCCATATCGGCATGCCCGCAGCTGCCAGCGCTGAAAAGGGGGAGACGCTCTTTAGGATTTTCTCCGACGGAGTGGTGAAACTCATCACGGAAATGCGCGATTGGGACGGCCAAAGCTGGGACTAACCGAGCTTGCACAAGCCCCTCACGTCATTAAACTTGATCCATGGGCATGCGTTGCCAACGACTCCTTGCTTTAGCGATCCTGTTTCATGCCTGCTACCTCTTTGCCATTGATGTTGAAGAACTGCCTCCACCCGCAAAACACAAAATTAATTTCAAGAAAGAAGTCTGGCCGATTTTTCAAAAGCACTGTGTAAAGTGCCACGGACCGGAAAAGCAGAAGAGTGGGTTTCGTATCGATGTACGTGAACTGGCACTGGAGGGTGGCGACATGGGGAAGAATATCATACCCGGCAAAAGCACCGAGAGCCCTCTGGTCCACTTCATATCTGGACTGGATGAAGAGACTGTAATGCCACCCAAGGACGAGCTACTGGGAGACAAAGTATTGGGGCTCATTCGTGCATGGATCGATCAGGGCGCTGATTGGCCCGATGATGTGGGGGCAAAGGTGGAGAATCGGATGAATCACTGGTCATTCCAAAAAGTCAACCAACCCGATTCAATAAAAGCCAATATGAGGATTGATGATTTCATTAAACAAAAGCTGGGAGCCAAAGGTCTGAAACTTAATCCGCGAACAGACAAGCGAACATTGATCCGTCGAATCTATCTTGTGATGCACGGGTTACCGCCAACGCCGGAGCAGGTGGAGGCATTCTTAAATGACCAATCGCGCGATGCCTTTCCCAAGCTCGTCGACCGCGCGCTAGCCAGCCCGCGCTATGGCGAGCGATGGGCGACGCATTGGCTGGATCTTGTTCGTTTTGGCGAATCACACGGCTTCGAAACCAACCGTGAGCGCAACCACGCCTGGCCTTATCGCGACTGGGTGATTCGTGCGCTTAATGAAGATAAGCCGTACAACCAGTTTGTGCGCGAGCAACTCGCGGGTGATGCACTGGGCGAACCCATTGGCACGGGATTTCTCGTCGCCGGCCCGCACGACATCGTGAAGGGACAGGATCCAAAGCTCACCCGCATGCAACGCGCCAATGAGTTAGATGACATGATCAACACCACCGGCACGGTGTTTCTCGGCCTAACCACCGGCTGCGCTCGCTGTCACAATCACAAGTTCGATCCTATCTCACAAAATGATTATTACGCACTCAAGGGTATTTTCGAGGGTGTGAAGC
>CBFHWX010000062.1:0-16240 GCA_965659445.1 Limisphaerales bacterium
TGGTCCATTGAACTCAACGTTTACCTTGGTTCCCCGCCGTGCTCCTAGCGGGAAGTGATAAAGGATATGCGGCCCGCGCTTTAGTGTGAGTCGGTAAACGTGATTTTGCATTCCCCAGAACTTGGCGTCGTGAACATGCACCTCGTACCGGCCATCGTACGGGGTCTTGAACCAATGAATGGGGTCGCCTTCGCGCAGGACTTTTTCGGTTGCAATGGGATTGCCGTTACTATCTTGGATGGACAGCACGATGTTGAGCGGCGAGCCAAATCGTTTTGCGGCGGCGTCACAGACGATGGTCTCACCAGCCTTAGCGTTAAAAGTCCATACGTCCACATCCTCACGTGGAAAAATGCGGCCATTGGCAGTAACCGGCAGGGTGACGGGCTGTGGGATTGGGCGTCCGTCTATTTCATCCTCGATCACCTCAGGATGGTCGCCGATGACAAATCTTAAAGTTTTCGTCGCACCCTGCGAGGTCCAGCAGCGCCAGAGGCGATGGCCGAGTTTAGCCTTCTTGTCTATCGTGATTTCATTGATATAATCTTTGGGATAATTTTCGCCCTGCTGCGAAAGCGGTTGCTGAATGAGTGGCCCTTCAAACCAAATCGTTTTTGTGGGTTTAACGGTGGGTTTGAATTTTACCCCTTGGCCCAACATTTCGAAATTAGCCTCCCCGTGGAAATAGTAACCACCCACGCGTACCGACACGGTAGTACCTCGTTTGGCTCCAGCGGGATAGATATACTCTATATCAGGTGGACTGGCTGTTACTGATACAATCAACCCCAGCATGACTGTAGCTAGCAGTCGCATGATGCCTAAAAAAGTTCCTTAATAAGTCGACCATTGTTGGTAAGCATTATTGGGCGACCGTCGGGAGTGTGCATTTCACTTCGGGGATTAATTCCGAGCAGATGGTATACTGTGGCACATAGGTCTTCAGGTCCGTATGGATTTTCGGCGGGTTCCTCGGCCCATTTGTTGCTTTTGCCGACTACACGGCCGCCCTCCACGCCACCGCCGCCGATGGCAACAGTGAAACCACGGCTCCAATGGTCACGCCCGGCCTTGGCGTTTATTTTTGGGGTGCGGCCAAATTCGCCGGTAACCACAACCACGGTTTTTTTAAGTAATCCGCGTTCATCCATGTCACGAAAGAAGGTTGGTATGGCCATGTCAAACTTCGGGAGAAGATCCTCCTTCAGTACCCGGAAATTATGGAAGTGCGTGTCCCAGTTGGCATGGTCGACAGTCACGCAACGCACGCCGGCTTCCACGAGTCGGCGTGCCATGAGGCAGGATTGGCCGAGGGTGTTGCGCCCATATGCATCGCGCATTTCGGCGGGTTCTTTGTTGATGTCGAAAGCTTCTTTGGCGGCCTTGCTGGTCATTAATTCAGTGGCACGCTGGGCGAACACGCCCAGTTCGCGCGTGGATTTATTGGCTCTAGCCTCAGTGGTCCTTTGGAATCGGTCCACCTTGGCAAGTAACCCGCGCCGGTCATCTACGCGTGTGGTATCGACAGAAAGCGGGGGCTGCAAATCTGGTACCGCAAAGCCTGGGGAGCTGGGGTCCGCCTCGATAGTGAAAGGGGCCGCCTTGGCGCCGAGATAGGCGGAGCTGCCACTGTTATGCATGTTAGGCAAGCAGACGTATGGTGGAATTGCCCCCCGTGGGCCAAGTTTGTGCGCGACCACTGAGCCCATTGAGGGATGCTGGTTGTTCGGCTTAAGGCCACCGTTGAATCCGCCGACAGGATGATAGCCAGTGAACATGTAATGGTCCGCAGGACCGTGGCCGGCGTTGCGATGGGTGAAGGAGCGGATGAGTGAAAATTTGTCCATGACCTTGGCGGTCAGAGGAATGTGTTCACCCACATGTATGCCCGGCACGTTGGAGCGGATAGGGTTGAACGGCCCGCGGATATTTTCCGGGGCATCGGGTTTCATATCGAATGTGTCAATAGTGCTTAATCCGCCCTTGAGGAAAATAAAAACGAAATTGATGTCTTCCTTGGATTTGTCAATCTCGCCTTTTGCGGTGGCCTCGAGCAGGCGGGCCATCGAGAGATTGAGCCCCATCGCGCCCGCCACGCCAACATGCAAAAAGTCGCGCCGTGTCCATCCGTCACAAAATCCTCTGTTGATCATAATATACTTACTTCCCTATATTTGGACGCATTTTATAATAAATTGTTCAGTGGTTAAATATAAATTCAAATGAATTCATCAGACTCCACGCCAAGTCCTCCACGGCTTTTCGGCGCTGAAAACGCCGTGTGCCGAGATACTGCAGCGCGTTATTCATCTCATCATCGTTGGGCAGGCGACTGAAAGTAGCGAGGTACAGGTGCCGTACGATTTCGGTGTCGTCTTCGTGCTTCAATGTTAATCTCTTGAGTCTTCCTTTCTCGTGGGCGAGCTTGTTCTGTAGATTGGGTGAATTCATAAGGTGCAGCGCTTGGCCGATGGTGGCGCCGGTTACTCGTTCACATTCACACACGGTCGCGCGTGCTGGACGGCCGAATAGTTTCAAGAAATAATGCTGCACCTGACTATCCCAAAGCTGCACGGCGCGGTAACCATCAGGCATGCCGTTGAATTTTTCATCAACTCCGGTTACGTCGCACACTGCATCCATTAATACTTCGGCCGGCAGGCGGCGAAAAAGAGCACGTGAAAAGTTCTGCTCATCTCCAAAGTTGCTGGCGTTGGGTGTGGAGGAGAGTTGGTACGATCTCGATGCGGTGATGGTTCGAATCATTGCCTTCAGGTTATATTCTTTTTTGATAAGATGCGTGGCTAGCGCATTGAGTAGTTCAGGGTTGCTCGCTGGATTAGTCTCTCGCAAATCATCTACTGGCATCACGAGGCCACGTCCGAAAAAATTGGCCCAGAGTCGATTGGCGAGATTACGCGAGAAATAAGGATTGCCCGTTGCTGTCATCCACTTAACGAGCACGTGTCGCCGGTCGCCCTCGGGTGCCTTTTCGGGCATTTCGGTCCCGAGAGGATAAGGCTGAATGACTTCACCTGTGCGTGGATGTTTAATAATGGGATTGCCTTCTGCTAAAAGCGCCAAGCCGCCCACGGAAATTTTAGTGGAGACTTGCTGGAAGAAGCCGCGCATTGCGTGATAATCCCGTTGTGTCCAGCGATCGTATGGGTGTTGATGGCACTCGGCACAGGTGATGCGCACTCCTAGGAATACCTGCGAGACCATCGCCGCCATGTCGCCCGTACCCTCGGCGGCACGATAGAAATAACCTGCCGGTTGCTCGGTCAGTGGACCCTCGGCCGTAAGCAGTTCGCGTGCGATTGCGTCCATCGGTTTGGTGCGAGCGAATGATTCGCGAATCCATTTATAATAAAGATGCGCGTTCGCGTGCCCCAGCTTGAGTCTGTCAACGCGAAGAAGGTCAGACCATTGCAGCGCCCAGTAATCCGCGAACTCCGGTCTCGCCAGAAGTGCCTCCACAAGTTTTGCGCGTTTATCTTTCGCTGGATGTTTTAGAAACATATCCGCCTCATCCGGAGTGGGCAGTTTGCCAATGATGTCCAGGTACACTCGCCGTAAATAGGTGGCATCGCCGGCAATAGGGGAGGGAGTGATATTTAGTTGTTTCAAGTGTCGATCCACGTGGGTGTCGATAAAATTGTTCACTGGTAATATTGGATACGCCACCGCCGCGCCTGGCTGGGGGATTATTGACTGGAACACCCCAACCTTGCCATGGTAGCGCGCCATCACCGACGCTTGACCGACTGTGTCGCCGATGGTGATGAGGCCATCCTCAGCCACCGTTGCCATGCCCGTGTCGTTGGAATGGAACAATGAAAGCCATGTAACATCTCTCTTTGCTCCATCGGAATATTCTGCGAAGACTTTCAGTTGCCGTTTAGCCCCAAACTTAACGACCTCATGCCTTGGCTCCAGTCGCACCTTCACTAATGCTGGTCGGTCCATGATTTCGAATGCCGTTCCACTCTTAATCCAGTCACGCAGGATAATGTAGGCCCGCGAACCCTTCGCCGCGCGCACCCCCCCACCGTGACCGACTTCACCGGTAATTTTACGTAGTAATAAACTATCCTCTGGCGCCGCCGATGAAATCCGGCGGCCCCGGCTTTCTTTTGTCAACGCCCGGAAATCCCCCTCTGGGTCATGTCCAAAGACTGAAAGCTTAAATCCATTTTGCCCCTCTGCTTTTCCGTGACAAGACGATCCATTGCACCCTAGTCGCGATAACACCGGCATGATGTCATTGATGAAATCAACCGCGGCAAAACACGGCTGTAGTATTGCAAGCAACCCGAGAACCCATATAGTGGCAATACACCTCATTTTCAAAACTATGCTCTATTCGACTTAAAAAGCATTATTTTTCAACCAAAAATAATTTACAGATATATGATCTTGACTCCTAGAATTTCGCAAAGTATTCAAACGTTTGATTCAATCGGGTGATTTAATAATGGATACAAAGGCGGAAATATTGAATTCGGCGGAAGACCTCTTTGCCGCGCATGGCCCAAATGCCACGTCTCTGCGTCAGGTGATTGGCCGGGCTAATGTAAATCTGGCCGCCATTCATTACCATTTTGGAAATAAGGAATCTCTGTTGCAGGCTGTTCTTTCTCGTCGGCTCATTCCATTAAATGCTGATCGTCTTGCTCTTCTTGAGAAATATGAGCGCGAGTCAGGTAAGCGTGCAGTGTCATTGCCTAAAATTTTGGAAGCATTGGTTGGTCCTGCTTTGAGGTTAAGCCGTGACCCAAATAAGGGCGGTGCGGTTTTCATGCGTCTTCTTGGCCGATGCGTATTGGAGCCGGACGAGAAAATCCAAACGATGTTGAATCATCAATTCCATTATGTTCTTGAGCGATTTACGCCCGCATTTAAACGCTCTGTGCCTAATCTGCCCCCTGTAGATTTTTTTTGGCGTATTCATTTTCTGGTGGGTTCTATGGCTCACACAATGGCGGATTCGGAACGGCTTCGAACGATTTCAAATGGACTTTGTGATCCGGATGATGCTGAGGGAACCATTCGCAGGCTTGTCACATTCCTTAATGCAGGACTAAGGGCAAAGGTTGATTGATCATGAAGCAAGTTATCAAGATTGTTATGGTTAATTTGTTGTTCATCGTCGTCGGATGCAAAGTCTCACTGCCTGATCATGCGAGTGCACCATTTGTTGTACCTGCAAAATGGCATTCCAATCACAGCTCCACCAATGAGCCGGCCGGAAATTGGTGGACGCAATTTGGAGACGATCGTCTTGCGTTGTTGGTCCATGAAGCCTTGGCTAATAATTTGAATTTGCAGGCGACTGCTAATCGCCTGGAACAATCCCTATTGTACGCTGATGTTGCCTTGACTCGGCAACCATCACTAGAGGCATCCCTGAATACAAGCAAGCAGCGTATGAATTTTATTGGCCTTCCAATTCCGGGTGGCAATGTGCTTACGTCGCGGTCCATTAGTCACGGTATCTCACTATCCAGCAGTTGGGAAGTGGATGTCTGGGATCGTCTCAAGGCAGATGAAAGAGGAGCTCTTGCTGATTCTTCCGCAGCACATGCTGATCTTTGGGCAGCACGTCAATCACTTGCAGCGCAAGTGGTTAAAATCTGGATAACACTAACGGAAGTAAATGAACAATTGGGCTTGACTCAAACCAACATCATAATATTGGACACAACCATCAAGCAGGCTGACATTCGGTATGATTTGGGCGTAGCCCCAGCGCTGGATGTTCGTTTGGCACGAACAAATCTTGCCGTCATGCAGGCTACCAAGGAGCGGTGGAAATCCTCCCGTGAACAATTACGCCGACAATTAGAGACATTACTGGGTCGTTATCCCTCCGGTCTGATTGATGGCAAAAGTGTATTGCCGAAACTTATGCCAAGCATTCCGGCTGGCATTCCCTCAGACCTCCTAGCGAGACGTCCCGACATCGCCGCATCCAGTGCTCGCATTATTTCTGCCCAAGCGAAAATCAACAAAGCGCAAGCTGAATTATACCCAAAGCTAAAGATCACCGCGAGCGGTGGAACATCAACTGATGAACTGAAAAATTTATTGAACAATAATTTTCTTGTTTGGTCGCTTGGTTCTAATATTGTTCAGCCCATACTTGACGGCAAACAACGACGAAACAACGTCGTGCTTCAGGACACTATTGCCGCAGAGCTGATTCTCAATCACCGCCGGACGGTTTTGAACGCATTCTCTGAAGTGGAAACCAGCCTTTCTAATGAAGTGATTCTTCAGTCTCGTGAGAAGCGGTTACAGGAAGCTGAACTCCAGGCCGCTAAGGCTTTGGATTTAGCTGAAGATCGTTACAGTAGGGGGCTGGAGCCTTTTGTCATAGTTCTCGAAGCACAAAAAAGATTTACAGAAACCCGGAGCAGACGCGTCACAGCGCAACGTATGCGATTGGAAAATCGCGTTAATTTACATCTGGCGTTGGGCGGCGATTTTTTACGACCTGATCCTCTGAAGTTTGGAGTCAAGGAATGACGAGACGCGTATTGCAAATTTTGCTTCCTTTGCTCGTTGTCGTCGTGGGTGTTTCTGGATCCATTTGGTTGGTTAACAACAAGAATCAAGTTCAACCAATCCCTCGGGAAAAATTCAAACCAAACGTCGAAACTGTTGAAGTATCTCTGGGTGATTTCCAACCTGTCATCCCTGCTCAGGGCACTGTTAAGCCTCACACTGTCGTTGGCCTGTCTCCAGAAATATCGGGGCGCATTATTTTTGTCTCACCCAAACTCGTTGTGGGCGGTTTGTTTGAAGAAGATGAGGAGTTGGTGCGTATAGATTCACGGGAATATGAGCTTATCCTCCAACAAGCAAATGCCCAGACCAACTCAGCTCAATCGAAGATCACAAACGCCTTGGCGCAGTTGAGTGGTGCCTTAGCTCAAAAAGCTCAATCTGAAGCGCGCATCATTCGCGAAAGATCGGAAGCCAAGGCCGCCCGCGCGGAATGGGTTTTGCTCGGAAAAAATAAACCGCCTCCTGATCTGCTCTTGCGCGTTCCGCAAATCAATGAAGCAAAGGCGGGAATCGCCTCTGCGAACGCCTTGGCTCGTGCTGCAGATGCCCAATTGCAATCGGCTAAAGCCCTCGTCAAGGCTGCAGAGGCAGCACGAGAACAGGCTGAGCTGAATGTGAAACGTTGTGTGATTAATGCTCCGTTTAATTGCCGGGTGCAATCAGCTAATGTTGGTATAGGTCAGATCGTGTCTCTGGCCTCGGTATTGGCGCAGCTTCAATCAATTGATTATGCGGAGATACGTTTGCTTTTGCCGTTGGATCAATTTAGGCATCTCGAAATCAACAATGTCTATCGAGGGGGTATGTCGAATACCAATGGCCCGTCCGTAACACTGACTGCCCATGGAAATAAATGGCCGGGACGGATCGTTCGTAGTGAGGGTGAAATCCAGTCAGGCACTCAAATGATGGCTGTAGTAGCGAAAGTGAAAAAACCATACGGGGATGACAGGCCCGCCTTGAGTTTTGGCCAATTTGTCTCGGCAGCTATTCAGGGCCGTTCATTCAATGGGATTGCCACCCTACCCACGACCGTCTTGCGTGATGACGATTTTGTTTATGTTGCAAATAATAACAAGCTTCACGCCCGAAAAGTCACCGTGCTTTGGAGTAATCGAAAACAGATCGCGATTTCAGCTGGCCTTAAAAATGGTGAGCAAGTGTGTACATCCTCACTGGATAGCTTTGTTGAGGGGATGGATGTGTCTGCAATCCTGAAGAGTGGCAATGAATAAGCTAATCGAATGGTTTGCCCGAAACGGGGTGGCCGCTAATTTGGTCGCTGGCTTAATTCTCATTGTCGGACTACTTGCCATTCCTAATATTAAACAGGAGGTATTTCCGGAATTCAGCTCCAACTGGGTACTCGTACGAGTGCCCTATCCCGGGGCAGCCCCGACTGAGGTCGAAGAAGGCATCTGTGCCAAGATTGAGGAGGTGGTACGGGGATTACAGGGTGTTGAACAGATTGTATCCACCGCAGCAGAAAATGCAGGAGTGGTGAGCATCGAGCTTCTGCCTCGTACCGACGTGGGTAAATTAATCGACGACGTCAAACAAAAGGTCGACGCAATCGAGACATTCCCGGAGAACGCGGAGAAACCGGTCATTACTGAAATGATCATCCGTAAACAGGTGATCAACGTAGCTGTATCCGGTGACGTTGGGGAGTTGGCTCTCAAGCGGGCAGGCGAACGGGTGCGTGATGAACTTTTAGCCCAGCCTGGAATCACCCAGGTGAAACTGGGAAATGTACGCCCGTATGAAATTTCAATTGAGATTTCTGAACAACAATTACAGAAGTATGGGTTGACCTTCAATGAGGTGGCTGCAGCGGTACGCAAAAGTTCGCTTAATTTGCCCGGGGGGTCAATCAAGACTGAGAGTGGTGAAATCCTTCTCAGGGTAAAGGGTCAAGCCTATCATGGTGCGGACTTTGAGGATATAACCTTACGTACCAATGTTGATGGCAGCAAGCTTCGCCTTGGCCAAGTGGCTACAGTAACCGATGGCTTTGCTGATACAGATCTTTCTTCTCGATTTAATGGGCGCCCGGCCGCACTGGTTCGAGTTTTCCGTGTGGGTGATCAGAAAGCACTTGAAATTGCCGAGATGGTTAAGGAATACGTAAGCAAGGCGCAGCCGACCATGCCGGTGGGTGTTACTCTTGAAACATGGCAGGATGATTCGTCTTACCTTCGCAGTCGGCTCGGTCTGCTTTATCGCAATGGCAGGGCAGGCTTGGTGCTGGTCTTTTTTATCCTTGCCCTGTTTCTTCGCTTCCGCCTTGCAATTTGGGTAACGTTTGGCATTCCGGTTTCATTTTTGGGCACCATCTGGCTCATGCCAGTCATGGATGTATCCGTTAGCCTCATTTCACTTTTTGCCTTTATCGTGGTCCTCGGCATTGTGGTGGATGATGCAATTGTGTTGGGCGAAAATATTTACACACATCAAAATCGCCATGGCCCCGGTGTCAAGAGCACTATTAGTGGTGCGCTGGAAGTGGCGAGACCAGTCGTCTTTGGTGTTCTAACAACCGTGGCAGCCTTTTACCCGCTACTAGCACTGGAGGGTCATACTGGTAAAATTTTACGTTTTATCCCGTTAATTGTCATCCCCACACTGCTCTTTTCGTTGATTGAATGCTTGTTTATTCTGCCAGCGCATCTACGAGATCTTCCGCCTGCCAAGCCCAAGAAACCCAATTTATGGACGCGTTTCCAACAACGGTTCGCGGATGGTGCTGAGAAATTTGTGTTGCGTATTTACCAGCCGTTTTTGGAAACCTGCTTGCGTTGGCGCTACCTGACCGTGGCGACCGGCGTAGCGGTGTTATTTATTATTTTGGCCAGTTATGCAGGGGGACACATTCGTTTCATTTTTTTCCCACCAGTGGAAGGAGATAACATATTTGCCTTTGTGACATATCCGCGCGGCACAACTGCTGAACAGACAGCTGTTGGTGCCAAGCGAATCGAGGATGCTGCTGAGAGAGTGCGCATTGAAATCCTCACAGAATACTCTAAAAATACGAATGTTTTTCGCCAAGTTTTGTCGACTGTTGGCATGCAACCATACCGAATGGAATCAGAATTTGCGGGGGGAAATTATGAAGCAAACCATTTTGGCAGTCACAAGGCTGAGGTCCATATTGAGGTTGCGCCTTCGGAAGAGCGCTCCATCACTAGCCAACAAATTGCGGATCGTTGGAGAAAGGCTGTGGGGGAAATACCTGGAATATCTGAGATAGGCTTCAGTGCTGATATTTTCTCAACGGGTAAACCCATTAATATCCGCTTGAGCGGATCGGATCTGGAAACATTACAAGCTGCATCCACAGAATTGAAAGAACGATTGGCAACTTACCCAGGCGTACAGGATATCGCCGATTCTTTTGAGTTCGGAAAACGCGAGTGGATTATCCATATCCGTCCGGAGGCAGAACCATTAGGGCTTACTCAAGCCGATCTTGCTCGGCAGGTGCGTCAGGGATTTCATGGTGAAGAAGCACAGCGAATTCAACGAAATCGGGACGATGTAAAGGTAATGGTACGCTATCCTAGTGCTCAGCGGCGATCGCCGGAAGATGTCCGTCAAATGCGAATCCGTCTGGTAGACGGGCGGGAGGTTCCCTTTAATGAAGTGGCCACAGTTGAAACAGGTCGCGGCTATTCGAGTATCCGCCGCGTGGACGGTCGTCGCTCGATAAACATAACAGCTGATATAGACAGCACCAAGGCTGAGCCTAACAAGGTCATTGCCAGCCTGCGAAAGAATGATCTTCCCGAAATGGCCGTCACGCATCCGCACGTGTTTGCTAGATTCCAGGGGGCGCGTGAAGAACAGGAGGAGACGCTGGCCAGTCTATTTCGGGCGTATTTGGTTGCGATGGTCATGATTTACGCTTTACTGGCCATTCCTTTTCGATCCTACGTGCAACCTTTTATCGTCATGTGTGCGATCCCATTTGGGCTCATTGGAGCGGTGCTTGGTCACCTGATTATGGGCATGGAACTTACCATCCTTTCAATGTTTGGCGTGGTCGCGCTGACAGGTGTAGTGGTTAACGATAGTTTGGTCATGGTCGACTTTGTTAATCGCAATCGGAAAAAATATGATAAGCTACTGGATGCAGTGCGGGTCAGCGGAGTTGCCCGATTTCGTGCGATCATCTTGACGTCACTCACCACTTTTGCTGGACTGACCCCTCTCGTCTTTTTTGAAAAAAGCGTACAGGCCCAATTCTTGGTACCCATGGCCATCTCATTGAGTTTTGGCGTGATGTTCGCCACGTTAGTCACTCTGGTTCTGGTTCCAGCGGGTTACATGATTTTGGAAGATATAAGAATGACTTGGTATTGGCTATACGGCAGAGGTCCAATCCCAATGGAACCGGACATTAAATCTAAAGCTCGAAATCTTTAGACGGGTTTTTCTTTTAAGCGCGGTTAGGTGGGACTACGTTTACGCGCCTTTCGGGAATGACACGCAAATCATCATTATTGGTAATCTTTCTGACGGTCTTCATAGACCTCATCGGATTTGGCATTGTTTTGCCGATGCTCGCCCTGTACAGCAAGGATTACGGTGCCTCTGGGTTAATTGCGGGCTGCATTGTGGCTTCCTACTCCCTCATGCAATTTATCTTTGCGCCGATGTGGGGCCGATGGTCTGACCGTATTGGGCGACGTCCCATTCTGCTAATTAGCACCGCTGGAGCTTGTATTTCTTATATTGTTTTCGCTTTTGCCTGTGGGGCACAATCTATTTGGTTGCTTTTGGCATCCCGTATTGCCGCTGGTATTTGCGGTGCAAATCTTTCTGTAGCCAGTGCTTACATCGCGGATATTTCTCCGCCTAAGGATCGCTCAAAGCGAATGGGCTTAATTGGCATGGCTTTTGGTTTGGGTTTTATTTTTGGCCCTGTTTTGGGTGCATTAAGTGCCGGGTGGTTTGGTGCCACCGGCCCTGGCTGGACAGCGGCCACCATTTGCGGATTAAATTTTATCCTAGCCTTTTTTATACTAGGTGAGAGTCGTAAACCGGAATCTGATCCAGCGCCCCCAGCTCCACGCATTCAACAAATCAGCCGAATTTTGAAGCGACCACAATTAGGATGTTTAATTGGGGTTTTTTTCCTGGCGACATTCTGCTTCACCTGCTTTGAATCAACATTTGCCCTAATGTTTGCCGGCACAAAAAAACAAACGGGGAATTTTTTGTATACGCAAGCAGTATCAATAGATTCAAAGGGTGAAACTTTGGGCCCAATTGACTGGATTGTAAAAAATGGGGCGGACGTAAAAAAAGGCGACAAGCTCGCCCACTACGGTAATGCGCCAAACAGGAAAGACCTGATAGCGGCCGCTTCAGGCTGGGTCTCAGTAAAGAATGCAACTTTCGTGATTTCAGATTCCGAACATGTAGGAACCATTAATACAACAAAGAATGTTGCCTATTGGTTAATGGCGTTTTGCGGGGTTATTGGTGCTGTTATCCAGGGCGGGTGCATTGGCCCGCTTGTTAAATGGTTTGGAGAAAAATGGCTCATCGTTATGGGTTTGGCTTTTGTTGGAGTCAGCCTGTCGCTATTACCATTTTGCACCGAACAACGGGGTCTTGTTTTTATGATGAGTGCGCTGGCTTTATTCGCGGTAAGTTCAAGTGTTTATCGCGCACCAACGTTCGGATTAATCTCGCTAAATGCCTCCTCAGCAGAGCAGGGCGAGGTTATGGGTGTAACGCAGAGTGTTGGCAGTTTGGCGAGGATCATCGGCCCGATACTGGCCTTAAGCTTAATGGACCATCAGATGAAGTTACCGTATCTTATCTGCGCATTCATCGCCATTGTTGCTTCGATTCTCGCAGTGTTTCTGATTGTCTCACCATCGAAGGAAGACGCGAAACAAGTTGGTTCAAATCCCAAAGTCCTCACTAACAACAACCGTCAGCCCGGTAGAACATCTGAGGAGAACAGTTCAGCCCAGTCGTGATTCTTAATATCATTTTTGATTGGTCGGGTACTTTGGTTGACGATTTACCTGCAGTTTGGCGTTCCACAAATTATACTCTTGAAAATGCCAACCGCTCAGAAATGTCGCTCGAGGAATTTCGTGCTGAATTTAGCCTGCCATTTAATGAATTTTACGAACGCGTTACGCCGGGGTTTGCTCTTGAGCAGCTAGAGGAATGGTATAAGGAAAGTTTTGAGGAAGAGCAAAAGCAGATTAAACCTTTGCCTCATGCCTTGGAGTTTTTTGACTTTTGCAAAAGTCAGCAGATTAGAACGTTTTTACTCAGTACGATTCATCCAGACCATTACCGTACGCAATCGAGGCGGATCCATTTTGATTTTGATCGGACTTATCTTCGGGTTATGGACAAGCGCAGCAAGATCCATGACGTTATTTCAGAAAATAATCTCAAGCCACAAGAGACGGTCTTTATAGGTGACATGCAACATGATGTCGAAGCCGCACGTGCTGGCGGCATTCATTCATGCGCAGTCCTGACTGGTTACAATACACTTTCTCAACTTCACAAATCGCACCCGGAATTAGTTGTCGAACACTTGGGTGAACTGAAATCTATCCTCATTCAAAATTGTTTTGAATGGCGAACTGACAATGATTCCTGCAGTCGGCTACCTGTATCAACGGTTGGCGCCTTGATCTATAATGATCATGCTCAAGTGCTATTAGTACGCACAAGAAAATGGTCGGATCTTTGGGGCATTCCTGGCGGGAAAATCAATTACAATGAAACCTCTGAAGATGCTCTTCGGCGTGAGTTGAAAGAAGAGACTAATCTCGAGATTGATCAAATTCGCTTCATCATGGTTCAAGATTGTATTCAATCTGAAGAGTTTTACCGAAATGAACATTTTCTCTTGCTGAATTACACATGTAATGTACGGGACAATTCAGATGTGCTGCTGAACGATGAGGCACAATCTTATCAGTGGATTTCGCCTGCTGGGGCAATGGATCTTGATCTGAATCACCCTACGAGGGTATTGCTGGAAAAGGTAAACGCACAGTGAAAGACACTATTTCCATTGCAGATATTGAAGTGGAATGTCATATCGGCGTTCCCGATGATGAGCGATCTAAACCGCAGCGCTTACTTATCTCATTAGAACTTGGAAAAGATTTATCTGCAGCTATGAGGACTGATGATCTCACCAAAACGATAGATTATCATGCAGTCTGGATTCGCGTGAAGGAAATCTGCAGCGAAAAAGAACGCCACCTTATTGAAACTTTAGCTGAGGAAATTGCCGAGGCAATCTTGATAGAGTTTTCTCCAGATACGGTCTGTGTTGAGATTCGTAAATTCGTCCTTCCTGACACTCGTCACGTGAGTGTCCGTATTGAACGAAATAGTTGACTATTGTATCTCGTTTTTCGGCTGCACAAAAGGACGGTTCTTGATAATCATCTCCCTAATTTCATGAGGTTTTTTACCGTGCTGAGTAGCCAGCGCTGCAGACATACCACTGATGTACGCAGTAGAACCAGATGTGCCCGTGTTTAAATATGTCTGATTATTAAAACGCACCGGCTGAGTCCCTTGTTCAGCGACATCCACAAAATTCCCGCGATTGGCATACTCTGTTAGTTGGCCATCAGAGCGAGTTGCCGTCACCGCCATTACCTCCGGGTAAGCTGCCGGATATTCATTGCTAGTCACGGGCGCGTTCCCGGCTGCGCCGACAAAGAGAACGCCATTATTATGGTGTGCTTGAATTACTTGCCGCACCAACGTGCTGGGAGCAGCGCTGCCGAGGCTAAGATTCACAATTTTTGCACCTCCTTCAACAGCCAGTGTAATCCCTTGTGCGACATCAAAAGAAGTTGTTGTCGGATTTGGGCCATAGATATCTACCGGCAGAATCCGGACCGGGCTATTCTTGACTCCGAGATCCTTATTAGAGAGACCGCGTAAAATGATGCTGGCCATGGATGTGCCGTGCGTTGGCGCTCCTGTTCCAGCCTGGTATGCTTCGCCCACAGATTTAGATTCTAGTATGAAATTTGGCTTGTCCATTGCCTCCACTTGCACCGCGGAATCAACCAAGCCAATGATTAGCATCCCCTTGGTATCAACATTGACTGGACTCACGCTAATCGGCAACACGCCAGTTCGCGCAATAATGGGTCCAGCTGGGCGCGAATAAATAAAGATGTCATCAAGATATTCTACACCTTCAGCCTTAGTTAACTCATCTCGGACATTTTGCAGATCCTGTTTGCTGCCGAACTGGAAACGTGCCGCATTGGCACCCTTAATAAATCCGATCAATTCAGCATTGAATTGTTTTGCAAGTTTCTTTGCCTCGGATTCACCTTTTACGACCACCGCTATCTGCCCCTCCAGCTTCGTTGGTTTCATGGGTGCTTCAGCTATCGAGTTTGTGGCCGCGCTAGCTGAATTACGGAAAACACTCAATCGTGAAGGGAAACCGGGTTTTGATTTTAGAGTGTAGCGGAGATTTCCCAAGAGCATGCTGAGCGCTTCAGAGACCGGTTTGGGTTTGGTTTTTATTGAGACTGCGGGGTTAAGGTTAGGCTCCGAAACCACTTCCCAGCCTGTTTGATGGCGGATTTCCCCCAATACACGAACTAAAGTCGTGTTACTTGCTGTAATTCCTAGTGATTTGTTAATTAAATTCCACTGAACCACCACCTCAGATTCACTCTGAACAGATAAGGCGGCAATAAAACACCATAAAATTATAGTTATCTTGCACTTCACTGTGTCTATTTTAGAAGTAATTTAACAAAATAACCAATAGATTTTATCTTGCGAGTTATGGGACTAACCTGTTAATAACTCCCCGTCATGGCTGCTATCGGACGTTTTCAGAAGGGTGAAGATATTTTTCACGCCAAGGTCGTCGACGGAAAGTTATACAAACTGAAAGGCGATGTTTTTGGTTCTCCTTCTTTTGTAAAACGACCTATCAAACCCACGCGCGGCATTCGAACACTCATCCCGGTGCAGCCGAGCAAGGTAATAGCAGTGGGGCTTAACTATGCCGATCATGCTCGGGAGTCCAACCTGAAACCGCCGCAACAACCACTATTTTGGCTAAAAGCCCCAACTTCACTAATCCCGGATGGTGCCAAGATAGACTTGCCGTTTCCAAGCCACCGCAACGATTTTGAGGCAGAATTAGCGATCGTTATTGGTCGGCGTATGCGTAATGTTGCCGCGCAGGCCGCCAGTCGTTACATTTTTGGTTATACGGCTGCCCAGGACATCAGCGATCGCGATATTCAACGCAGCGAAAGCCAATGGGCGCGCGCAAAGAGCTTTGACACTTTCACCCCACTCGGACCGTATATTGAGACTAAAATTGATCCCCAAAATCTGACCATCCAGCTTTTTCAGAATGGCCAGCTTCGCCAAAACTCACACACCGGCCAGATGATTTTCAATTGTGCCCAGCTGGTGAGCTTTATCTCCACAAACATGACAATGCTTCCCGGTGACATCATTCTTACCGGCACACCTAGCGGCGTTGGCCCTATTGAAAGTGGTGACCGCCTTGAGGTGCGTATTGGTGATATGCACGCGCTCTGTAACAACGTTAGTTAAACCTTCATTGCCCCGACGCCACTTGTCCGCTAAAGCTACGGCATGCGCTGGAGCAACACAT
>CBFHWX010000063.1:0-15726 GCA_965659445.1 Limisphaerales bacterium
TTTTCACATTAGTATTATAATATAGATATTATACATATGATAAAATATGTTGTTTTTCAGCATCAAACATCACTTTGTGAAATAAAGATCAATCTGACCGTCAATCGGAGGTGGGGACTGTTAACAAATATGATATTTTCTGAAGTGGATTAAGTATGGTTACAGCATGTTTTATCCGGCTGTTTTCTCGCTCTTTTTAGCTTTCTTGCGCTTGAGGTAGGTAGCACGCCGTTTTCGTTTTATTATTTTGTTCGTTTGTTGTCCCATGATTGATCTTTGTAGGAATATTATTTAAGTTTGATCTCCGAAATATGAAATGGTTCTCAATTTGCATCAATGTATTTTTTCCGCTAATTTTTTGTGGGTGCGCTGGCTTGGGAACGAATTCAGGGGAGAATAAAGTTAGGGTTGCAATATTCGTTGAACAAAAACGCGGCCAAGGAGTGCCGGTAGTGGAAATGAAAGTTTATAGCGCCGATCCTAAAGTTTTTTATGTGTCTAAGAATCCTGTGCTTGAGGTGGGGCAAGGTATACTTGAAGGGGCGTATTTAATTGAGGGCCAGGACAAAATTCTATCTCTTCAGCTCCGCTTAACTTCACGAGGAAGCGCCTTACTTGAAGACATCACAACCCGATTTCGCCAACAACGCCTGTTTATCGTGGTGGCAATGCCAGATAAAACGGAAAAAAATAAAATTGCTTCGCGTTGCATCGGGGTTATTTACGTGCAGTCCACAATTACAGATAAGATGCTTCAATTCACACCTGATGCGGGTCAAGAAGAAGCAATTACAATTGTCAATGGTTTGAACAAAGCGATCCAATGAAAAGTAATTCTTGGCTGGCATTCATTGCTGCGTTCAGTGCTTCTTCATGTGAAAATTCATCTCAGCCTGAAATAGTTGATTCGGGCAAGTCGGCGACTAAGAAAAAAACTGTTCTGATTGGCCCAGCATTTCAATTTCCCACCGCCAACCGTGAATTACTCAAAGACGGTGGTGAAACAAATTTTTTTACTGCAACTAATCCGGAGCGACCTTGGACAAGCGGAGCTTTCGGATGCGTTCGGAACAGCGGCACCCGCTTTCACGAGGGCATTGATATAAAGAGTATGGAGCAGGACGGTGAAGGCGAATCAATCGACACTGTGATGGCGGCGCGATCCGGCAAAATGGTTTATATTAACAGAAATATCTCAGCCTCCAATTACGGAAAGTATGCCGTGCTGCTTCACGATCTTGAAGGTTTACCATTATACACGTTATACGCTCACCTTCGGAATGTGGATGAAGCTCTGAACGTCGGTGATGTAATAGATGCAGGAGCAACATTGGGCACCTTGGGGCGAACAACCAATACGCGAGATGGAATCTCAAAGACACGAGCGCATCTACATTTTGAAATCGGGGTTCAGGTGAACACTAAATTTAGTCAGTGGTTTGACCGTTGGTATAAGGATGGGAATAATTTTCACGGAGGCTGGAACGGAATGAACCTGCTGGGCCTGGACGGCGCCAAAATTTTAAAGCGCGCGAATGCCGGATCGCTCGAAATATTGGAACACCTGAAGAGCGAACCCATACTTTGCCGTCTGATGATATTTCTCGAGGATTTTGATTGGTTGGAACGATTCCCGCAACTGGTTGTTGATGATAATTTGGAAGACAGAGCACCAATTCAGGCGTGGGAGGTGCATCTGAATTTCAACGGCATTCCCGTACGTATGATTCCTGTCCGAAATGAAGTGCAATCGGGCGGCGCAAAGTACAAAATCCTTAAGGTCGATGATAAAATCATGAAAAATCATCCTTGCAGCGGCTTGATTTTCCGAAAAGGCCAGCAGTGGGTTTTCACCGCCAAAGGCAAACGGGCGATGGATCTTTTGCTCTACAAGTGAGTTCGCCCTTGCGGGATTTCTGTTTTTTACTGTAGCCTCCCGCGCGATGGATTATAAAATTTCAAAACGTGCTGCCTCACTTGCCCCGTCTTTAACTTTATCAATTAGCGCCAAAGCCAAGGAATTACGGGCTGCCGGTGAGGATGTAATTGGCCTCGGTGCAGGCGAGCCCGATTTCGACACGCCCGAGCATATCAAGGAGGCGGCGGTCAAAGCATTGGCAGATGGATTCACCAAATACACGCCAGCATCTGGCACTCCCGAGTTGCGGGCGGCGGCAGCACGCAAATTCGAGCGCGAGAATGGCCTGCAGTACGACCCTCAGCAGATCATAGTTTCCTGCGGCGGAAAACACTCCTGTTACAACGTTATGCTCGCCTGTTGCCAGGAGGGCGATGAGGTCATCATCCCCGCTCCGTATTGGCTGAGCTACCCAGAAATGGTCAAACTCGCCGGAGCCACGCCAGTGATTGTGGAAACCACCGATGCCACAGAATTCAAGCTGACACCCGATCAGCTCCGCGATTCCATATCCGACCGAACACGAGTTTTTATTCTTAATTCTCCAAGTAATCCAACCGGATCAATTTATACCCCGGAAGAAATTCGGGCGCTGGGCGATGTGTGTGTAGAAAAAGGCGTGCTCATCATGAGCGATGACATTTATGAGAAACTGATTTACGGCGAAGCAAAATTCCAGACTGTTGCCGCCTGTTCGCCCGAGCATCAGGAGCACACCATCATTGTACATGGTTTGGCCAAGGCTTATTCCATGACGGGTTGGCGCATTGGTTTCACAGCCGCTCCGTTGCCTATAGCCAAGGCGATAGGCGCGATACAAAGTCACAGCACCAGTAACCCCACCTCATTCGCCCAGGTTGGTGCGGTACAGGCGCTTGATGGACCACAGGATCATGTGGAGATGTGGCTTGGTGAATTTAACAAGCGGCGGTTGATTGCCTTTGAGAAGCTGAATGCTATTGATGGAATCAGCTGCGTAAACGCACAGGGTGCATTCTACCTATTCCCAAATATTTCCAGCACCGGCATGAAGTCAGCAGAATTTTGCGAACGTTTACTGACCGAAGCCAAGGTTGCAGCCGTGCCCGGTATCGCTTTTGGGTCAGATAATTATATTCGTATTAGTTATGCAACAGACATGGCAAGCATTGAGGAAGCCCTAGCCCGATTGGAGCAATTCATGGGAGGGCTCTAGGGCTTAGTCGCTGTTGCGTCAATTGTCCACGTGGATTTAATGTCATCTTCCAATTGGGGTGGAGCAGTCCCATGCTCTATTATTTTTTCAGCCAATAAGCCGACCATCGCGGCGTTGTCAGTGCAAATGGAAGGCGAAGCCAAATGAAGAATCGTCTCATTCATATCACATGCTGCCTGAAGAGAAACCCGCAGAGCGGCATTACAAGTGACGCCGCCTGATGCGGTAATACAATTAAGACCCTCGCGTTTTGCCGCCCGAATTGTTTTCTTTACCAGCACTTCCACGATCGCTGCTTGAATGCTCGCGCAAAGATCTGAAATCCTTGAGTTGTCTGCGGCGACAACAGGGTTCTTTTCAAGAAAATATCGGACCGATGTTTTTAGTCCACTAAAGCTAAAATCATCGTTGACCTGGTTGAGCATGGGTCGCGCAAAATTAAATGCCTTAGGGTTGCCATCACGCGATAGTCGATCGATTTCCGGACCGCCGGGATAAGCGAGCCCTAAGAGCTTGGCTGTTTTGTCAAAACACTCACCGGCAGCATCATCTTGCGTAGATCCTAAAATTTCATGATTCAGCGGTGCGGAGACCTTGACGATGACAGTGTGACCACCGCTGACAATGAGCGAAATGTTCGGCTTAAATATATCCCAGTGAGATTCCGGCGGATCGCCTGTGAACCATGGCGAATACAGATGCGCTTGAATATGATTGACGCCAATCAGTGGCCGCTCAAGTGAATATGCCATGGCCTGTGCCGCTTTCCAGCCGATCATCAACGCGGGAGGCAGACCAGGCCCGCGCGTGGCAGCGACGGCATTGAGTTGTTTAGGATTTGTTTTCGCCTCGCTCAATGCCTGGCGAACGATAGGCTGCAGATTTTTTAGATGCTCTCGAGTAGCCAACTCTGGGACTACGCCACCGTATTCCGCGTGGGTTTCAATTTGTGACGCAACTACCATTGAGAGCGCACGACCGTTAACAATAACAGCCGCACTGGTTTCATCACAGGAAGTTTCAATGGCCAGAAGCCGCATAGCCCGTTATTTTACCTGAAGCTTGACGCGCAACAACTCAATGCCTTTCTCGAGTTGCAAGTCCTTGGCAGCCTTAATCCGGGTTCGATCTTCCTCACTTAGATCATCCAGTCCGAGCGGTGAGCGTTGACGCACTACATCGCTGATTTGTTCGGGTGTCATGTCCACTATATAATCAGGCTCAATTCCCTTTTCGTGAATAGTACGATGGCTTGGGGTGTAATACTTGGCGGTAGTAAGACGGATGGCGGATCCGTCGTTTAACGGCAAGATACTTTGCACGGAGCCTTTGCCGTAAGTTTTTGTGCCTACAAGGTCTGCTCGTTTCAAATCTTGCAGACAACCACTAACTATCTCGGAGGCACTTGCACTACCATTATTAACCAAAATCACCATTGGCAATTTACGATGCTTGTCAGATTCGGCAAACAGCTTCTCTTGTATGCGCGCGTTTCGGCCTTCGGTTGAGACTATCAGCTCCCCTTTCTTAATAAACATTTCTGCAACACGCGCCGACTGCGTGAGTAAGCCGCCGGGATTATTACGCAGATCTAGCACGAGTGCCTTCATGCCGGCCTTTTCCATATGTGATAATGCATTTTCCAATTCGGAGGAGGTTTTCTCGGAAAACCCCCTGAGTCGAACGTAACCAATTTCATTCTCTAAAAGGTCAAAGTCCCCTCGCCCGAAAAGATCCTCAACGCTCTTGGTCTTAATGATTTCGCGAACGAGAGAAATGTTCTTTTCAACCTCTTTTCCTCTTTGAATCGTGATGGTGACCTCGGTGCCGGGTTTGCCCCGCAATACATCAACGGCGTTTTGAGTGGTAAAACCCTTAGTGGTTTTACCATTGATCCTGATAATATTATCGCCAGTCTTCAAGCCTGCCTTGGCGCTGGGGCCCCCTTCCAACGGTTCAATTACAGTCAGCCATTCGTTGTTGATGCTGATTAACACACCGATGCCCACAAATTCTTGCTTAGTGTCATCCATCAGTGCACCATGTTTCTTAACCGTCAAATATGCGCTATGCGGATCAAGTTGGGAAACCATGCCTTGAAGCGCACTTTCAACAAGATCGCTGTATCCCACTTTCCCTTCATCCACATAATGCCGACGCACAACCTCGAGCGCGCGCACGTATTTTCCCACTTGGCCTGACATATCCTGCCGGCCGGTCACCTCGGCGCTGTTGAGATAATTACGAGTGCCGACGTACAGGTTCAGTGCCAGCACGCCAATTAGAACGGTGTTTACAACACGCTGTTTCATATGGCGGAATGCTCGCGGTAGGGCAAGAAAATGGCAAGCGGGGTTTACTGTGATTATTGACGAAGCAACAACTCTACCAACGGTAAATCAGCCGGTGTGGTGACTTTTGGATTTTGGGTTGTACTAGGAACAAGAGTCACGGATTGGCCGATCAATTCACAGGCGGCAGTGTCGTCAGTTATGTTGGTATTCTTACCTCGCACCTCCGCCATAGCTTCACGGATCACTTTTAATCGAAAAACTTGTGGTGTTTGCACAGCCCAAAGGTTAGTGCGGTCAACATTCTGGACTATAATTTTTTGATCATCAGCAAGTTTGATCGTATCGGTGACTTTACAGGAGGCAACCGCTGCGCCTGTCTCTCGCGCAGCTAGGATTGTTTCGGTTATAGTCTCAGAACTAGTGCAGGGGCGCGCTCCATCCTGAATGGCAACAATTTTACATTCACCGTTAACGGCAGCAATACCATTGTTCACCGAGTCCTGTCTATCGATGCCTCCTAAAGTAAACGAATGCTCCTTAGTGAGCTCAAGTTGCCTAGCAAGTTCTTCAAACCTTTGACGGGCATCATCACGTATTACCATAATGATTTCATTAATATCAGGATGTTGATCAAACTGTCTCCAAGTGTGACCCACAACCGGCAGTCCCGCTACTTCCAGGAATAACTTATCCTGACCAGTTTCCATTCTGGCCCCACGTCCAGCGGCGACTATAACAGCGGAAGTCATTATTAAATTTAGTCAGGGAGCAGGACGCCAGTCGAGAATCTTCAGCTGAATCGAATGGCGGCCGCGCCAGGAATTGATCGCGGGCTGCACTGCAAGATCAAAACGCCCCACGGGAAGGTCGCGTCCAGCAGCATTCCAAAGGACGGCTTCAGCGGAAACATTTCCATCCGTAACGCTAAACTTTGCGTGTTGCTGCTCCTTGCCCATCCAGCGCACCGGCGCGTCCATTTCCAATTGAGGCACAGCAACCTGTACGGGATAGATTCCTGAGCCAGTCGGCTGCAATTGATCCAATGATTTGACAGTTTCAAATGTCAATGAGCTCAGGGTGTTTAGGGCATCAAGTTTCAAGGTTGGCATGAGTTCACGCCCTCCCACTTTTTCATGGACTACTTCGTTAAACCTTTTCCTGAATGCATCGATGTTTTCGGGCTGCATGCTTAGACCAGCAGCCATTGCGTGCCCACCGTGCCGGTCAAGATGTTCATCACATTCACGCAGGGCAGCAGCAAGATCAAAACCCTCGACGCTGCGGCCTGAGCCTCGCATTCCGTCCGAGCTGCCTCCCAGAATTATTGTTGGTCGATAAAATTCCCTTTGCACACGTGAAGCAACAATGCCAACCACGCCGATGTGCCAATCGGAATTACCCTGCACAATGGCAAAATCCTTTTCCGGATCGAAATTTTTCCGAAGCGAGCCGATAACTTGCTCTGTGATACCCCTTTCTGTTTGTTGTCTGTCGCGATTTTGACGATCCAGTTCATCCGCCATTTCAGCAGCAGCACTGGGATCCTGCTCGCGCAATAAATCCATTGCGGCAGTGGCGCTTTTCAGGCGACCCGCAGCATTTAATCGGGGACCCAACTGGTAGCCAACCTCGAATCCACCAATACTGCCATTGATACCTGCCGCTTTGGCTAGCTCCTTTATGCCCACCCGCTCCGTCTTATTAAGTTGTTTTAGTCCGCTTACAGCCAGAATGCGATTTTCGCGATGAAGTGGGACAAGATCAGCCAAGGTGCCCAAGGCGACAAGATCAAGGGATTTACGGATGTCAAAAGCTTCAAATCCAGCAATATTGCTCTGGCGACCTGCCTTAATCAGGCCGTGCACGAGCTTGAACGCCAAACCTGCGGAGCACAGTTCGCGATAGTCTGGCTCATCATCATTGGCGAGTTGGGGGTTCACAATTGCATGGGCGGGTGGATGTGGATTCGACACTTGGTGATGATCTAGGACAATCACATCGATACCTTTTACTTGGAGATCTTGAATGACGTCAAACGATGTCGAGCCACAATCAACCGCCAGTAAAATATTTGGCTGATGCTCATTCACGCAATTGCTCACCCCCACAGATGTGAGGCCGTATCCTTCATCCATACGATTCGGAAGGTAGCCAGTTATCTTCCAACCAAGCGAGCCAAGGCAATCAAGCAGCAAAGTGGTGGAAGTGACTCCATCCACATCATAATCACCGAAGACAACGACATGCTCCCCTTGTTCACGTGCCTGCATAAGCCGACAGACCGCAGCCCCAAGATTTGGAATCTCTTCTGGCGCCCCAAGATCGGCCAGTTTTGGGTTTAAGAAGCGATTAGCGACATCCGGTTCGTCTAGATTGCGATTTATAAGACAGCAAGCGAGTAGCGGTGTCACACCGACATCCGCAGCAAGTCGTTCAACGGCAACAGAATTAGGTGCTTTTACCTCCCAGTGTTGCTTCATGATTTAAAAATTGCCCCTAAGTAATTCGAAGGATTCGACGGTCAACCACCACATCCATTTCCAACAAAGCCAAAAATAGATAACGGTTATCAAAACCGAGGCGTAGCCCCAAAGTGCCAGCAACCCATCACTTTCGGCTTGGGCTCCGGCGAGAAAGACAACGGCCCATGCCGGAAATGTGTTGGTCCCGGGAAAAGGAATGGGCAGCGCCATGAGTAGCCCCATCAGTAAGATGAGCAGGCCATTAATGTACGCGTTGGCCAACCTAGGCAGGCGGTTTTTACCGCGACTGGAAAACCGTTCAACCCAGTTCAGGATATGCACGCCACCATTTATAATTTTACCGAAAGTAGCCTGCGCAAATTCACGATCACCAATGGACTTAGGCAGCCGACCTGGTCGATTAATAATTTGACGGAAGGCCAAGATGATAATGGCCAGCCCAAAGGGTGTGCTGACGCCTGGCAAAATAGGAAGGCAAAACGGTAGAGCCAGCACAATGATGACGAGATCCACCCCGTATTTACCAGAAGCGGTGAGTAATCCGTTGAGTGTACGCGGTTGAGCATCAGCGTCACGGATCATACTGTTCAGGATAGCTGAGAGCGGTTCGCGCATAAGTAGGGAGTGTTCCTTCGCTGTTCGATTCAGGAGGCTGACAGATCGTTTATGATCAACCACTTTATTCGAAGTGACCCCAGAGCAAGAGATTAATCTTCAAGCGCGGTAATTTCCGAGATATTTTTGTTCGCTTTTTGCGCTATTAAATACAATCAACATCAAAAACACATTAGTCACTTTTCTTCACGGAACGATCGGACCAAATAATGGAAGCCAGAATAGAAAAAAAGAGTATTGCAATAATCACGAGCAACGGCCCCCAAGCTGGCATTGGCCCCCACATATTTTCCACCCAATGTACTGTGAGCATTTTCAACCCAATAAAAGCCAGAACTAATGCAAGTCCGTACTTGAGGTAATGGAAAAAATCAATTGCGCTCGCTAGCACAAAATACAGCGACCGAAGGCCAAGAATTGCACACATATTAGAGGTGAAAACTATAAACGGATCAGTTGTGACACCGAAAATAGCCGGGACAGAATCTACTGCAAAAACCACGTCTGTTGATTCAACAGTCAACAATACGATCGCCATTGGTGTCATCAATCTCTTGCCGTTGATCACGGTTGTAAAGTTACCTTTATCAAATTGATCATGCACAGGGAAAATCCTTCGAGCCAATTTCACCAACGGGTTTTTTTCCGGCTCCACCCCGTCTTCGTCAGCGATAAAAAGCATTTTTATACCTGTAAACAATAGAAAAGCCCCAAAGAAATAAAGAATCCACTCAAAGCGGTGCACTGCAGCAGCACCAATGCCGATCATAATGCCCCGCATTACAAGTGCACCAATGATACCCCAAAAAAGAACGCGATGTTGATATTCAGCCTTTACCTTAAAAAAAGTGAAGATGAGTGCAATCACGAATACGTTATCCATTGATAACGATAATTCAGTAATGTAACCGGTAATAAATTGGACACGTTTGACGGCTGCAAGTTCCGGGCCATAAACTCCAGGAATTGTGAAAAAAGCAAAGCCTAATGAGAGAACAAACCAAAGAGTGCTCCAGCACAGTGCCTCTCTGAATGTAATTCTCTGCGGTCTGCGATTAAATATACCGAGGTCAAGTGCCAGCGCAATTAACACACCGGCAATAAACAATACATAGAACTTCGGGTCGACATTAGGTGATGCATCAACACCTTGGGCTAAAATGGTCATTTAAGTCGCTACTGCACCAACGGTATCTGTGTCAACCGCAGGCGCTGCTAGCTCAGGCCGCTTGCCTTTGTGCCACCAAAGCACGATGGCACAGGCAATGTATATTGATGAATACGTGCCTGTAATTACACCTACTAAGAATGTGAATGCAAAATCGTTAATCACGGTGCCACCGAAAAAATATAGCGTAGCCGTCGACAGTAACGTGGTTCCCGAGGTGATAACGGTTCGACTGAGCGTCTGATTCAACGCGGTATTCATCACATCTGCAAACGAGCCTCGCGTTCCCATGCGAAGGTTTTCACGGATGCGATCAAAAATCACGATGGTGTCGTTGATCGAGAAACCAATAATAGTCAAGGCCGCCGCTACAATAGGCGCGTTGAGTTCGCGACCACTCAAGAAAAACCACCCGCCGGTCATCAGCACATCATGTAAAATAGCTATTACCGCCCCAACTGCAAATGAGTATTCGTAACGGAAGGCCACATAGATTAAAATTCCGAACATGGCAAGCATCACAGCTATCAGGGCTGATTTCTGAATTTCCCCACTCACACTCGGGCCAACTTTATCGAGCTTTAATCGCTCGAGTGAAGCCTCGCCATATAGGCGCTTGACGTGTTCCTCAACTTTCGCAGCATTGTCCACATCAGCCGTTCCCAACGGAAAATCAATGCGCAATTTTTGTTCACGGGTGTCTTGTTCAGTTTGCAATTGAGCCTGGATTTGTGCGCCGTCAATCCCGGTGGCTAATGAAAGCTGCTCCCGGAAAGAGCCGGATTCTATGTTATCATTCAGCTTTGCGGCAGACCCAGGGTCAAGTTTCATTAGCATGCTATACCCACCGGCAAAATCCACGCCCAGCATCTTGTCTGTGCCCTTGAGAAGGCCGGCTCCAAATCCGACAATGATGAGCGCCCACGAAGCAATGAATGCCGGCTTGGCATATTTCAAGAAATTGAATTTCGGTAGGTTCGCGCTTGGCCGCAGATGCATGAATCGCTTAGATTTTTCACTGCCGATGATGCCGGCCCGCAGCAGCATATCCACAACTAATCGAGTAACGAAAAGCGCAGTAAACATGCTCGCCAAAATACCGATGGTCAGAGTTACGCCGAACCCTTTCACAGGGCCTTTGCCCATATAGATCAGAATAACCGATGCGATCATGGTGGTGATATTCGCATCAAAAATAGTTCCGAATGCCTTATCATAACCTGAAGCAATGGCACCTTTTAGCGATTTGCCTACATTGAGTTCCTCGCGGATTCGCTCAAAGATCAGCACGTTAGCATCTACAGCCATGCCAATGGTAAGCACTACACCAGCTATACCGGGCAATGTAAGGGCCGCATCAAACCAACAAAGAACACCCAGAAGGATTAATATATTTAAGGCCAGAGCTATATTGGCCACTACGCCGGAAAGCAGGTAGTAAATAAGCATGAAAACCGCCACGATCATAAGTCCCCAGATCGCTGCTTTATACCCTTTAGCGATGGAATCCTTGCCAAGTGAAGGGGCAACATCACGTTCTTCCTCAATTTTAAGCGGAGTCTCAAGGGGGTTATTCAGTGAGCTTGCTATATTGTTTGCTTCCGCCCGGGTAAAATCACCTGTGATTTGTCCGCGAGAGTGGATACGGCCATTTATGGAGGGTGCGGAGATCAATTTGCCGTCGAGAATAATCGCAAGCAGGCGTGGGTCTGCATTTCCCACTCGGTGGGCTTCAGTGATTTTGGCAAATTTATTAGCACCGATGGAGTCCAATTCGAAATGAATTTCCGGCACTCCGGTTAAATCATTTCGTGCGACATATGCTGACTTGATATGTTTGCCGCTTAGGGCCGGCTGCTCTTCTATGAATTGTGTTATCGTAAAAATTTCACCATCATCCTCCTCCTGCTCGTAACTCATCAGCTTAACCCGGCGCCTCTTCAACCCTAACTCAAATTCAAGACGGGCCTGTTCATCGAATTGGCCGGCTCCCCTTTCTTGCTTCAATAAGTCGTTATCTTTATGCGATAGGTGGAAATCAAGCTTGGCAATAGTTTCGATTATTTTTCTAATTCGTTCGCGCTTGATTTGCGAGAGGGACGGGGATTGAATGATTATGGAATCTGTGCCGAATTTTTGAATAATGGGTTCCGAAACTCCGAATTCATCTACCCGGGCACGGATAGTTTCCATCGCCCGAGTTACCTGACCGTCGGTAATCTGTAATTTTTCCCCGGGGTTATCGGGATCATCCTTGGCTTGGAGTCTGGCCATGAATTGAACGCCTCCGCTAAGATCGAGACCCAGTCGGATTTTACCACTGGCTTCATTTTCAACCCTTTTGAGGATTTCCCGATTGATCGATTTTCTGTCTCTATAAGTAGGCTTAGCCCATGACTCGGCGCTCAGCTTAAGGGATTTAAGGGTTTTTCGCTTGGCTTTTTCAGCGTATATTTTCTGTTTATTGTTTAAGCTTTCATCTCCCTCCTCCGAAATCAAATAAGGAAAAACCTCACGTTGGAAATCCACCTTAACTATATCTCTTAAATCCACCGATTCACCTATAGCATTCGTCCAGCTATCAAGAGACAGTTTTTCGCCGGGCTCTAGCTTAGCTTTGTCTTTTTGTAGGCGGTCAAAAATTACAGTAGTATCGACACCATCTTTTATCTTGGTCCTGAAGATCTCAACCATGTCTTGGTCGAGTGATTTAGGGTACCATTGCAATAAACATAAGATCGCAAAGAAACTTACCACCGAGAGCCGGAAGCCAAACTCCGCCTTTCTAGAAATTATAAAAGAAAACAAATAAGATGCCAGAATGGCAGCGCACAATATGATCACATATCCAACAAATGAAAGTTCTGCGATCATCTAATTATTCTGAATCATCCTCACCCGTAATGACTCGCTCGATGGCGCTGCGGGCCAGTTCCACTTTTGAATCGGCTGACTTCAAGATGATGCTATTCTTTTTAACATTGGTAATGGTGCCAACCATGCCGGCGGCAATGACGCGATCGCCACTTTTTATTTGCTCCACTAGTTTGGCGTGATTCTTTTGCTGCTTTTGCTGCGGTCGAATCAGGAGCGCATAAAAAATACCCAAAAAAGCAACGGGCATGAGACAGGTTATCCAACTTGCACCCCCGGCTTGACCTTCTCCCTGAGGTTGCCCCATGGCAAAAAATATGTCGGTTACTAGGTTTTCCATAAGTAAAAAATTAAAGACGGCAAATCCTATGTAGAAAGTTGTTTTTGGCAAGCTTATAGCTCATTTTGCAGCACTTTTCCTCTGCGCCTTAACGCGACTTGTGGGTTGATATTGCGCGGTAAACTGATCATGAAATATGCTGAATGTGCCTTCCTCGAGGTGCTTTCGCGCACATTCCATCAATCGCAAGTAACAACGAAGATTATGGATGGTAAGCAAGCGCAGCCCGAGAATTTCATCCACATTCAGTAAATGTCGCACATAAGCGCGTGTGTGATTCGCGCACGTGTAGCAATCACAATTGGGTTCGATCGGCGAGAAATCATCTTTATACGCCCCACCCTTCAAGCCATACGCGCCGTCAAACGTATAGGCTGTTCCATTACGGGCCAGGCGCGTGGGCAAAACGCAATCGAACAGGTCAATGCCCCGCGCGATGAGCTCCAGCATTTGCGCAGGAGTCCCAAGGCCCATGGCATAGCGTGGCTTAGTTGTCGGCAATATAGGCGCAGTGTGTCCAGCAATTCGAAACATCTCTGGTTCCGGTTCGCCAACACTAAGTCCACCGATTGCGTAACCGTCAAAATCCAGTGCAGTAATTTCCTGCGCGCTTCGTTCACGTAAATCTTCATGGCAACCACCTTGCACAATGCCGAAGATAAGTTGACCATCTGCGCGCAGTTGCTCCCGGCATTTCACAGCCCAACGTCCGGTTCTATTTACGGCTGCCTCCACCTGCTCGTACGTGGCAGTATAGGGAGCGCAATCGTCAAAGACCATCGCAACGTCACTGGCGAGATCGCGCTGAATAGCCATCGCCTCTTTGGGACCAAGGAAAAGCGAGGTCCCGTCAATGTGCGATTGAAAAGCCACGCCATCTTCATAAATCTTCGCCATCTTCGCCAAGCTAAATACTTGGAAACCCCCACTATCGGTGAGAATCGGCTTCCCCCAACTCATAAACTGATGCAGCCCTCCAGCCCCGCGGATGATTTCCATGCCGGGGCGGAGATTAAGATGATAGGTGTTCCCGAGAATGACTTGGGCCCCGACCTTATGTAGGTCAGCAGCGTCCATTGTCCTCACCGTGGCACGTGTACCAACAGGCATAAACGCCGGTGTCTCGATTTTTCCATGTGCAGTAGTCAATCGCCCACGGCGCGCAGCTGATGCATTGTCGGTTTGAATTAGCTCAAACATCAAGCCAATGCAGCCTTTACCCGGTCCACCGCTTCGTCAACTGGCACATCCTCGCGCTCACCGCCAGCTCTCACGGTGAATTCAATATTACCATTCTTCAGCGATTTCTCGCCGATGCCAACGCGGATGGGAAAGCCAATCAATTCGGAATCTTTAAACTTAAAGCCAGGTCGAAGGTCTCGATCATCAAGAATCACATCGAGCCCGGCGTCGGTTAGTTCGCTGTAAATTGTGGTTGCAGTTTTCATAACTTCACTTTCCGGATTCGTATCTAGCGCGGTGATGCAAACTTGCCAGGGCGCTACGCTCGGGGGCCAAATAATACCATTATCATCGTGGCTGTATTCGATGATCGCCTGTAATGTACGTGTAACGCCAAGACCGTAGCAACCCATCACCAGCGGTTGTTGCTTGCCGCTTTCATCGAGAAATTTTGCATCGAATGCCTCACTATATTTAGTGCCCAGCTTAAAGACATGACCTACCTCAATCGCACGTTGAATCTTTAAGGGTTGGCCAGAGTCACTCAACTCACCTTCGCAAACTGTGCGCAAGTCGGCCCACTGAACATCTGGGAGATCGCGGCGCACGTTGACGTTGCGGACATGAAATCCATCCTCATTGGCGCCGGTAGTCATGCCAGCGGCGGCCCGGAGATTTTCATCTGCGAACACTGTCATATCATTCACATCAATCGCCCCAAGGCTTCCGGGATAAGCGCCAAGTGCCGCAAAAATCTCCTTCGGTTCCGCAGCACGGAATATCGCAGTTCCCAGTGCCCCGATAAGTTTGGATTCATTAATCTGATCATCACCGCGTATGAGAGCTAGAATCGGTTTGTCTTCTGCAATGAAAACGAGTGTTTTTATTTGTGCGGAGGCCGGGACGTTGTAAGGTTCATTTTCCAGATTCTCAATTGTCTTCACGCCAGGAGTCTCAAATTTCACCAGTTGACCGGTGCATTCATTGGGAGTGGGTTTGCGCGGGCCTTGGCTTGTGGCTTTTTCCAGGTTTGCGCTGTAGCTGTCATCCCCCGTGTAGGCGACTTCGCTTTCACCGGTTTGCGCGGGCACCATAAATTCATGCGAATGCTCACCGCCCATCACTCCAGTATCCGCCTCCACCGGAAAAGCCTTCACCCCACATCGTTCAAAAATACGAACGTAGGCATCATACATTTTCTGATAACTAATGAGTGAGGTCTCGTCAGAAACATCGAAACTGTATGCATCCTTCATGATAAACTCACGCGCACGCATCAGCCCAAATCGTGGCCGAATCTCATCACGAAATTTTGTTTGAATCTGGTAAAGATTTAGCGGCACTTGCCTGTAGGAATTGATTTCCATGGATGCCAAGGTGGTTATCACTTCCTCATGTGTTGGACCGAGAAGCCATTCCCGGTCCTTACTGTCGCGCACCCTGAATAGCACATCGGCAGCCTGTTCGTAGCGGCCGCTAGCCTTCCATATATCAGGTGGCTGCAAGGCAGGCATCAGCACCTCCAAAGCACCGGCATCATTCATTTCCTCCTGCACAATTGCTTCAATTTTTTGCAAAACCCGCAGCCCCGCAGGGAGGAATGTATAGAGTCCGCCCGTGAGTTTGCGCACCAATCCCGCGCGCAACAAAAGTTGAT
>CBFHWX010000064.1:0-15725 GCA_965659445.1 Limisphaerales bacterium
ATCGCGCCTGAGTTTAAGAAGGGCCTCGACGATTACAAGCGGTTCCGCATCAAGCACAACCGGCTCTATGGCGTCACCGATGATGGCTGCATCGAGAAGGGCGTGGGCCACGTACACGCGACGTTCACGGAAATTAAGCCCGAGGGCGTGGAGGAAAGCATGGTAGAGCTGAACCGCGACATGCTCGAGCGCGTTGATCAACGGCCGCACTTCCGCAGCCTGTGGAAAATCGGCGAGCCGTACTATCCCGAGCCCATCCAGGCGGTGGAGAAAAAAGCCCAAGCTGGCAGGGGGTTCAAGCCGATGTCGTTGTTAAGCCAGGAATGGACCGAGGGCACCCTCACCCAAGCCATCGGCCGCGCGGTGATTGGCGGCTTGGCCGAGGCGGAATTACTTAAGGACATGAGCTGGACCGAGGCGGAGCAAAACATTCGCATTGCCGAGCGCGCGGGCGGTTACGTGCGCATTTTTCTCGAGAACGCCGACGAGGCCACCAGCCGCTTGTTCGCCCAAGCCATGGCCGATGTGTTCGGGCCGGTGAAGAATGCGCGTTATCTGATCCAACGCGAGGCCGATTTTGAATATTCTGAAAGCCGGTTTGCCGGCACGTGGGTGCTGGACAAAACTCCGGAATTCATTTCGTCATTCATCGCAAAGCGCACGCAGGTGACCAAGCGTAGGCGCGAAGTGGTGAAGGTGCACGCGGTGCCTAAAATCCTAGCGCGCAACAAGGACCGCGCTTTGATTTTCCAGAAAAACTGGAATCTCCATGTCAGTCCCGGAAGCGTTTGGTTTTACACTCACGAAGGAACCAAAAGCATGCTTCAAGAGGCCGGTGAAAAAGACTGGCTACCGGATTCAATCGTGCACCAGAAAGAAGTGTTTCTTTAATTACGCCAACTGCACTGCCAGTTGCTGGTGGGCAGCATGCCATTGCCTAATAGCCTCGCGCAACTCGGCTACAGCTCTCTCAAACTGAATACGCAGCTCAGCGAGTTGTTCCTTGGTAAGATCCAATTTCTTTTGAGCGGCCTTAGCGTATTCGTTTTTGGCGCACTCCCATGTTTCGGAAGCAGAATGTAGTTTCTCACCGGCCTCGGCGAAGAGGGCCTGTGCTTTTTCACAAACCGGACGAGCGTGGCCGGAAAGTTTTTGCTCCAGCATTTTGTTTTTCTGACTGATCTCCGCGAGCATGATTTTTTCATTGGGCACACGCCGTAAATCTCTGGCGAGACCCAGCTTGGTCAGCGTCCACGCGGTCCATTTGGTGGGATCGAACTGCCATGGCTTCACGCCATTGCGATAGTCGTGTTGAAATTCGTGATGAAAATTATGGTAGCCCTCGCCAAAAGTGAAGATAGCCGTGATCCAGGAATCTTTCGCAGTGTGGGTGGAGGAATAGGGTTGTTTGCCGATGTAATGGCAGAGGCTGTTAATGAAAAAGGTACCGTGATGCATCGCCACCAAGCGCGCGCAGCCACCAATGAGAAATCCGCCCAGCGCGCCCACGACACTGCCCAACTCGCCCGCGGGACCACCGACGAGAAAACCGACGAGCGTGGGAACTCCAAAACCAATGAGCACGCCCAGATGAATCCACCAACGGTGTTGCCACATCACCATGGGATCGTTGGCCAAATCTTTCACGTTGTCCTTGGGCGGATCGACCTTGGGCTTGAACATAATCCAGCCAATGTGTGCGTGCCAAAAACCTTTTTTGATGTTGTAAGGATCCTCATCGTGATCGACGTGCTTGTGATGCCGGCGATGATCCGAGCACCAGTTAAGCGCAGAATCCTGCATCGCCGTGGCGCCGCCCAACAACGCCGCCATCTTCACGGGCCAACGAACCTTAAACGAAAGATGCGCCAACAGCCGATGATATCCAAAGGTGATGCCCATGCCGGAGAAAATGTAGAACCCCACAAAAAGCGAGCCTTGCACCCACCAATTGAGATCAGCGCCACATTGCCAAATAAAAATCGGCAGCACCAATAGTGTGATCGCCAGCGTGCCCATGAGGGAAATGAGGTTTCCCCAGTGAACATTATTCCGAACGTACTTGCGTTTTTTTTCCATTATTAAAGATTGTCCCCCTCCAAAGACGTACGAAAGTTGATCGTGTAACTCAAAAATGTAAATAAAAATACGTGCTCCCAATGCGCCGCATCACTAGCTAAGATGCCCCTGAAATCAGATGAAAACAAGCTTCTTCAAGAACATACCAAGAGTTGTCTTTTTTTGGACAATTCTCACAAATGTCGCTAGTGCCAAGCCCAACGTGCTCCTAATAGCGGTAGATGACCTGAATGCAGACCTCGGTTGTTACGGACATCCGCTGGTGCATTCGCCCAATGTGGACCGGCTGGCCAAGCGTGGCGTTCGGTTTGAAAAGGCTTACTGCCAGTATCCGGTTTGCAATCCAAGCCGGTCATCATTCATGACCGGTCTCTATCCTGAGCAAACAGGCGTACTTTCCAATGCCGGAAACTTTCGTAATAAGCACCCTAAACTGGCCACGCTCTCGCAGCATTTCATGAAGCATGGATATTTTGCCGCACGAGTGGGAAAAATTTATCACTACGGGGTCCCATTGCAAATTGGAACCGACGGCGAAGATGACAAGGCTTCGTGGAACAAGGTGGCAAACCCAATCGGCGTCGATCGCACTGAGCTGGATAAAGTCATCACCATAAGAAAGGGTGCCTACGGCGGTACCTTAAGTTGGCGAATCATCGATAGCAAAGACGAAGACCACACCGACGGAAAAGGTGCCTTGGCTGCTATCAACCTGATGGAGAAACATCACCCGGACAAAACAGGTAAACCCTTCTTCCTCGCTGTAGGATTTTACCGACCACACACGCCTTACGTCGCGCCGACGCATCATGCGAAGCATTACCCGCTCTCGAGAATCAATCCAGTGCTGGAGAAGCCCGACGATCGCGATGACATCCCCTTGGCCGCACTCCATGACCGGCCTAACCAACGTGAACTTACTGTCGAACAAAAGCGCGAGATAATTCAGGCCTACTACGCCTCGACCACACTTATGGATGCGTGTCTGGGCCGCGTTCTTAATGCGCTCGACCGCCTAAAACTCACCGACAACACCATCGTCGTTTTCATCTCGGACCACGGATATCATCTTGGGCACAAAGGCCTGTGGCAAAAGAGTGACCTCTTTGAAGGCAGCGACCGCGTGCCGATGATAATCTCTGTCCCTGGCATGAAGAATGCCGGTCAATCTACTGCTTCACTTGCTGAACTGGTAGACCTCTACCCTACCCTGTCTGATCTCTGCAATCTTCCAAAGCCTGCACATCTCAAGGGCCAAAGCCTGGTAAAGGTTTTGGAGGAACCTAAAGTCACCGTCCGTGAAGCCGCCTTCACAGTCACAAGAATCCGTAAGAGAATGCCCGGCCAAAAGGGTCGTGAGCGCCTGTTGGGCCATACCATTCGCACCAAGCGCTATCGCTACACTGAATGGGCCGATGGCAAATATGGCATCGAGCTTTACGATTATGATGATGACCCCGATGAAATTGTTAATCTGACCAAGTCCGTCTCCCACATGGATATCTTGAAACGCATGCAAACCTTGATGCAAAACACGCGCAACCACACGAAATGAAAATCACACAATTTATATTCTCCATTATCTTCACAATCTCTACTGTTGCCGAGCAGTCAAAAGGCGATTGGAAGAAACACGTTATTTGGGAAGGCCAACGCAACAATGTCGCGGTTGCTGCGGATTTCACCGGCGATGGCAAAGTGGATGTCATCAGCAGTAGCAGCGGCAAGACGCGCCTCTTCGTTGCCCCGGACTGGAAGCAGGTCCTTATTGGCGATAACAAGGATCATACCTTTATTCACGGTGAGACGTTTGATGTGGATGGGGATGGAGATTCGGACTTTATTGGAGCACGCTATAAGCCTGGATTGATTGTCTGGTTCGAGCAACCCAAGGCCGCCACTACCGGCCCATGGAAAGCACGGATTGCCGAGGATGAAATCATCGGCATCCATGGTGTGCTTAAGGCCGACGTGAATGGAGACGGCCAACTTGATTTGCTTGCCAATAGCGGCCAACCCAAGGGTAAATTTCCAAACTCAGCCGTCTGGCTAGAGATTCCAAAGAATCCCTATAATGCCAAGCGTTGGACCCGCCACATTTTTGCCAAAGAAGATGCGCCTGGGCTCAGCCACTATCTTGGTGCAGGCGATCTGAACGGCGATGGTCGGTTAGATATTACACTCGCGGCAAAAGGTGGCGCAGCGGATAAGTCGAACATGGGCGAATGGTTCGCTTGGTGGGAAGCCGGTAAAGACCCAACCAAACCGTTTAAAAAACACCTGCTCCCCGGCAAGCATCCGGGTGCCACTAATATTATGCCCGCCGATGTGAATGGGGATGGCAAACTGGACATCGTCGCCTCGCGTGGTCATGGCGTTGGCTTGATCTGGTACGAGAATCCCAAGTGGGCCATTCACGAGATTAATAATGATTTGCAATCGCCGCATTGCCTGCAAATTGGTGACATCGATAATGACGGTGATCTTGACGCGGCCACCTGTGCCTATCTCAGCCGCAAGGCCGCGTGGTTTGAAAACGATGGCAAAGGCAAGTTTATCACCCACATTATCAATGCCGATCAGTGCGCCTACGACATCCGCCTAGTGGATATGGATAAGGATGGTGATCTCGACGTCCTAATCGCAGGCCAGCTAAGCAATAACGTCGTCTGGTATGAAAATTCATTGAAGTAACCCCGCTACGGATTCCATTTGAAACAAATCACACCCAACGACTATGCTCTCCTCTCATGAGCGACGCAAACAAACCAAAAGTTCTCATTATCATTGGCGACGCCTCTGAAACTGTAGACACGATGTATCCGTACTTCCGCCTCATCGAAGGCGGCTACAAGCCGATTTTAGCTGCTCCGGAAAAGCGCACCTACCAGATGGTGATGCACCAGAATAAACCCGGCTGGACGATCACCAAGGAATGGGAGGGTTATACGATGGATGCGGATATTGCCTTTGCCGATGTAAAGCCAGGGGAATATCTCGGTATCTTTTTTAGTGGTGGCCGAGCGCCCGAATACATCCGGGAAGATGAGGATTTGTTACGCATCACCCGCTACTTTTTTGAAAAGAATGCGCCCATCGCAAGCGTTTGCCACGGCGTAGAAATCCCCGCGCGCGCCGATTGCGTGAAGGGCCGCAAAATGGCTACGGTACCCAAGGCAAAATTTGATCTGGAAGTGTGTGGCGGCACGTTTGTGGATGAACCATGCGTGATAGACGACAACCTCATCAGCGGGCGCACCTTTTGGGATCACGGCCACTACATGGGCCCGTGGATGAAACTACTCGACGAAGCACGAGACGCGTGATCAAGGCCGATTGAGCAGCGGGTTGTTCCGGAAATCACCGGGAATTTTTGGCTTCCTCGATTCTACTTTTTTTGCACCACGATAAGGAGGCCACTCGATGCGTTGGCTTTCGTAACGGGCAAATTCCCACGCGGGCCATTGGGGGCTATCTTTTTGCACATTGGAGTAAATCTTTTTCATGCGGGCAGCCATTTGACTGAAACGCTTGGGTTCAGCACTGGCAAGATCACGTGTCTCGGCCCGATCTGACTCAAGATTGTACAATTCCATCTTGCCAAGCTTGGCCGTCTTAATGTCGCGCTGGTCTTGAGTATCAATACCCGCCCGTTGCCGGGCCGGTGGTGAGTCAATGGCCGCGACCAGTTTCCAATCGCCCTCGCGCATGGCTACCTGCATACCTCCTCTTGCCGCATGAAAATGCCAGTAGAGCGGTTGCTTGCGCTTTATCTTCTTGCCTTGAAATAACAGTCTGATATTTGTGCCAGCCAGTGGGCGGTCATCAGGAGCCTTGAGCCCAGCGACATCGCACAGTGTTGGCAAAATATCCACGCCGCTAATAGGTGTGTGATTCGTCGAGCCTGCCTTTACCTTGCCCGGCCAACGGATAATCCCCGGCACACGAATGCCACCCTCAAAAACCGATCCTTTCTTGTCACGCAGACCATCGGTCTCACCGTGCGGATGAAAGCTTGTGCGCGCAGGGCCATTATCACTGGTAAAGAATACCAGCGTGTCATCACGCAACTTCTGTTTATCCAATTCAGCCATAAGTCGACCAATGTGCGCATCCAGTTGCGCCACGTTCCCCCAGTAGGCAGTATAGCTGGGGTCGTCACTCGGATAATCCTTGGCAAACTCAGGAGCCGTGGCAATGGGTTCGTGCGGTTCGTGATAACAGGTAAAAAGAAAGAACGGTTTGTTTTTGTCCCGCCACTGGCGCAGCCAGTGGATAGCCTCATCAGTGACAATCTCGGCCGAATAGCCCTTGATGGTACCCAGTGGCGTGCCGTTGCGCACAAAATTCCACGGGTTTCTATGGTTGGGCAGCCCGTTATTCTGCACGGAGAACCAATGGTTGAAGCCGTGGTCATTGGGCTGCGGTTGGCCGGGGAGATTGAACCAGCCATTGAGGTGCCATTTGCCGGCGTGCGCAGTGTCGTAGCCGCCATTTCGCAGAATTGTGGCAATGGTGATCTCATCCTTGGGCACGTGCATGGGTGAAAGCATGGGGATCCAGTTGTGCACACCCACACGCGTGGGCGTACGACCAGTCATGAGGCCCGCTCGCGAGGGAGAGCAGTTCGCAGCGGCTGCGTAGCAGTCAGTAAAGCGCATGCCCTCACGTGCGAATCGGTCGAGGTTGGGCGTCTTTGCGATCTTGTTGCCGTAACACCCGAGGTCACCATAGCCAAGATCGTCAGCCAGCACGATGAGGATGTTAGAGGCAATGTTCTCGGCCAGAACCGAAACGGCCATAAAGGCAAGGAGTGTAATGATTTTTTTCATGTGATTGGATCAGGCAAAGATTGACCTGGGCGAATGTCGATGTAATCCACATTGTCTGCCTCGCCTCGCACAAGATACACCGGCACCCAGTGATCAGTTGTATTGACTTTTACGGTTTTGGCATTGGCGTAGCGCATGGTGTAAGCCGCCCGCCGTCGGCCGCTGGTGTTGGCCTCGCTGCCATGCAGCACAAAGGAATCGTGCACGGACAGACTGCCCGCATCCATTTCCAGACACACCGCCGCTTCCTCCATCTCCGGTGTTACCACTACGGTAAGGCCCAGCAAATCATCTCCACCGGTGCTGATTTTATCCATTTCTGGATAGCCCTCATGTGTGCACGGGATTACCTGCATACAGCCATTGGCGCGGTCTGTATCATCAATTGCCAGCCACACGGTTCCCACGTCTGTACCCTGCACACTATGCCAGTAGGTGTTGTCCTGATGCCAAGCCACGGGCAATCCATCTTCTGCACGTTTCACGATGAGGTGGGACATTATCAGGATGAGGTCGGCCCCTAGTATCGCTTCCACCGCATCAAGCACATGCGGATGCCGGCATAGCTCCAGCCAGAATGGATGTTTTGGATGCGGTTCAGTCAGGTACTCGGGCCGCGCTGCCACCTCCTTGTTTTTGCCATCTTTGTACACCACCTGTCTTTCAGGCAAGTTGGCAAGCATCGCATCCAGTTCTGTGCGCGCCGCCAGAATCTCCTTTTTATTTAAGACATAACGAAACAGGCAAAACCCTTCATTAGAGTAACGATCAGGGTCGGTATTTGGAGAGATGGGCACGGGCCTAGGCTAAGTGAATGAGAGCTGAAGACAATTCCCGAATCGCTTTTGCTTAAGCTTTCAGGCAAAGTTCGCCCCTTGAAACGGAGGGTCTTTCAACGTCTACGTACCATCGGCACCATTGAGGGCACATCGACGCTCCTGCTTTTTTTTGTTGCCATGCCGCTCAAGTACTTGGCGGACAAACCCATGGCAGTGTCTATTGTGGGGGCCCTTCACGGTGGCTTGTTTCTCCTCTATTGTGCGGTGTTGGCGCACGCGATGAAGGTTCATGAGCGACCGATCAAATGGGCGATCAAATTTTTCGTGGCGGCCCTTTTGCCCTTTGGGCCCTTTGTGGTGGACAAGTCGCTAAAACACGAGCTGGACGAATTGCCGACAGATGAGTGAGGTGGCACAGTCCGATTCAACCACTCACGCCAAGGGCTTCTGGGGAGTTCACACACCATTTGCACCAAGCCGTTGTCCTTTCTTTTATGGCTGGATGATTGTATTTGCGGCAACGCTTGGCTCCATATTCAGCATCCCAGGCCAAACTATGGGTTTCACCGTGTTCACGGATGTCCTAATGAAGGAACTAGGACTCACTCGTGTAGAACTGAGCCTTGCCTATTGCCTTGGCACAGTGTCCAGCGGACTAACGCTGCCTTGGCTGGGACGAGTCCTTGATCGGTGGGGCGAGCGCAAGATGGCCGTGGCTTCAACTATTGCAACGGGAGTAATCCTGTTTTACCTCGCTGCGTGTGCTCCCATAAGCAATGGGCTCGCACGTATTCTACCGGCAGGTATTGCAGCCTTCATTGTAATTGGCGTGGGTTTTTATCTCGTGCGAGCTGCCGCCCAAGGCGTGCTTTCAATGACCTGTCGTAACGCCATTGGAAAGTGGTTTGACCACAAACGCGGCCTGGCCATGGCCAGCAGCAGTATCCTGGTTTCTTTCAGCTTTGCCCTCTCTCCCAAATTGATGGAGTGGCTGAAGGAAAGCCATGGATACGACGGAGCTTGGGTGGTGATGGGGATCGGAACCATCGTGATGATGGGACCACTGGCCTGGTTGTTATTTCGAGATACGCCCGAGGAGGATGGACTGCAGATGGATGGCAGCTCAACGGCAGTAAAAATATACAATAATCCGGATATGCATATTGAACGCGAATTCACCCGTGAGGAGGCGGTAAGCGATTATTCATTTTGGATTTTTAACGCGGCATTCTGTTTCTGTGCTTTGTTTGGCACAGCGTTCACCTTTCACGCCACCTCGATTGGCGATGAGTATGGGTTCACCCGTGAACGCATCATTAACTTGTTCGTACCCATCGCAGCAACGAGCGTGGTGACCAATCTCCTCTTTGGAGCCATCAACGCGCGGATGCGATTAAAGTTTCTGCTTTTGATCATGAACCTTGGCTGTATTGCGGCTGCAACTGGCATGCTACACCTAAATCACACCGGTGGTGAAGTGGCATACGTGTTGGGTAACGGGATCGCCAGCGGCGGCTTCGTTAGCCTCTCTGGCATCGTCTTCCCGCGGTTTTACGGGAGGGAGCATCTGGGGGCCATCAGCGGCGTGAACATGTCGGCAATGGTCATCGGCAGCGGGTTGGGACCGCTGCTCTTTGGCGCGTGTCATCACTTTGCGGACAGTTATCGGTTGATCCTCATAGTTAGTGCGATTATCCCAGCGGTGTTGGCGTTGCTAAGCCTGCGCGCCGACAATCCACAAATAAAATTGAACACCAAGACATGAGTTCCTTCCGCAAAGGACAGCGCTGGATAAGTGAGACCGAGCCAGAACTAGGCTTGGGTATGGTAATGGAGGGATCTCAGGGGCGGGTACAGATAATCTATCCAGCTACCGGTGAAGTGCGTGTTTACTCAGAAGAAAATGCACCCTTGAGGCGGATAACATTTCGTGCCGGAGAAACGATCGAGGATCAGAGCGGGACCGAACGTGTTATAGATAGCGTTAGTGATGAGGAGAGTGTCCTCACCTATTGCGGCGAAGGTTGGGAATTGCCCGAGGCGCAGCTTAACGATCGTATCAGTGTATACGGACCAATGGACCGGTTGCGCGGCGGACAAGTGGATGACGCGGCGGTGTTTGCACTGCGCCAACGTGCACTGGATATGATGTACCGCTGGCGACAATCGCCAGTGCGCGGATTTGTTGGTGGCCGCATCGACCTGATTCCCCATCAGCTGTACATCGCTCAGGAAGTTTGCAGCCGCATGGCGCCACGCGTGCTCCTTTCCGATGAAGTGGGCCTTGGCAAAACAATTGAAGCGGGGCTGATTCTTCACCGACAGCTTGTGACTGGCCGCGCATCGCGCGTGCTCATTCTCGTCCCAGAGTCTCTGGTTCACCAATGGTTCGTGGAAATGCTACGTAAATTCAATGTGTGGGTGAACATCTTCGATGAAGAACGCTGTGCCTCAATTGAGAAGGGGCATCCGGACACCAATCCATTTTTGGATGACCAGGTGATTCTTTGCAGTATTGATTATCTCACAGCAAATCCCGAACGTGCCGAACAAGCCAAGGAAGCTGGCTGGGATTTATTAGTGGTGGATGAGGCTCATCATCTGGAGTGGAGTGAGAATGGGTCGAGCGAGGAATACCAACTTGTCGAATTGCTGAGTCAGGAGGCCGAAGGTTTGTTGCTGCTCACCGCCACGCCAGAGCAACTCGGCCAAGAGAGCCATTTTGCGCGCCTGCGCCTGCTCGACCCCGACCGCTATTCAGACTTTGCCAGCTACAAAAGCGAAACTGAACATTTTGCGGATATCGCGCCCATCGCCAACGCGCTACATGAGGGCACCGTGCTAACTGCTGAGCAGAACGAAATACTGAAGTCCATGCCGGGACTTGATACAAAGATGGACGCGGAGGCTCTACTTGTAGGTCTTCTCGATCGCCATGGACCGGGCCGCGTCATTTTCCGAAACACGCGAGCCATAATGCAGGGCTTCCCTGGGCGTGTGGCGCACCTGGAATCACTCACTCCTGATCGTGATGCGAAGGAATGGATGGCGCATGCGGTTGCCGAGTTTGACGCTGACAATGGTACGGGCGATGCAATCGAAAAGTTTAATCTCATCTATGACCCGCGCATCGCCTGGCTGGGTCGATTGTTGCATGAGTTGAAAGAAGAAAAGGTGCTCCTGATTTGCAGAAGTCAAGAGAAGGCACTAGCAGTTGAGAAGGCTGTAAACCGACAGGTGCCCGTAAAGACCGCCGTGTTTCACGAGGAGCTCACGCTGGTACAACGCGATCGCAACGCCGCGTGGTTTGCTGAAGAAGATGGCGCACGACTTCTTATCTGCTCTGAGATTGGCAGCGAAGGCCGCAATTTTCAATTCGTCCATCACCTTGTATTATTTGACCTGCCACTTAATCCTGAACTGCTCGAACAACGTATCGGCCGCCTTGATCGCATTGGCCAAACGCAAACTATTCACCTCCATACACCCTATCTTGAAGGCAGCCCCCAAGAGGTGCTGGCGCGCTGGTATCATGAGGGGCTCAATGCCTTTGAAAGTAATCTTGTGGGAGCCAACCCACTTCTGAAGCAATTTGGGGGCAAGGTGCTGGCGTTGACGGCCGAATATTCAGAGCCGGCGGCACTTGATAAACTGATTGCCAATACTGCTGCCGAGCACAAGGTCATTGCCAGACAATTGGAAAAGGGCCGCAACCGATTACTTGAGCTCAACTCATATCACCCAACTGAAGCGAAAGTGATTGTGGAAGCCATCGGCGCGACCGACACAGACCCGCGGTTGGAGGACTTCTTACTGCGAGTGTTCGATCACTTCGGCATACAGGTGGAGGAACTTGGGGATCGAACGTATATTCTACAGGATCACGGTGTGACGACCGATTCTTTTCCGGAGATTCCTAAAGAAGGGCTAGTGGGCACTTTTACCCGCAATCATGCCCTGAACCGTGAGGATGTGAGCCTTTTGACGAGTGATCATCCCATGGTCACCGGTGCCGTTGATTTATTGCTCGGCAGCGAACAAGGCAATTGCAGTTTTGGCGTGTGGGCGGTTGAAAAGGATAAGACGCTTCTACTCGAGGCGATTTTTGTACTCGAGACTCTTGCGCCTGCGCCCCTCCATGCCGACCGATTTTTGCCGCCCACTCCGGTACGCGTTTTGGTGAACCATAAAAAAGAATTGCTCACCCTCGATTTACCAGAAATAGACAAGGGCCTACCCTACAAGCTCTTGGATAACCCGAAAATTGGCCGCGAGACAATCCCAGCCATGTTTGAAGCTGCCGAGATATTTGCCGAAACTAAAGCCAAGGCACTTGTCAAAAAAGCACGCTCAACCATGGCTGCTCAGTTGCAGGATGAAATAGACCGGCTCACCAGCCTCCGCGAAATTAACAATCACGTGCGCCCCGAGGAAATTGACTTGGCGCGCCACCAACTCACCAAGCTCACTGATGCGTTAGGCAAGGCTCGAATCCGTTTGGACATGGTCCGACTCATTTGGAAAGGGGATCCTGAGGCCATTCGGGGCTAAGAAATCCATATTTCAGCTGAGTTTTGCCAATAGTTTGCTTGGCGTCACGCACACTTGACGGTTCAATCCCCCAACCATGTTGCTTCATCAAAAGCTAATCCATCCGGACATCAATGGAATTGTTGGTGCAGCCGGACATCATTCCAAGATTCTCATTGCCGACGGCAACTATCCTGCCTCCTCCACGTTGGGCCCAAATGCCGAACTGGTGTCATTGAACCTCATGCCCGGGGTGGTCACCTGCAGTCAAGTGCTTGAAGCATTGCTCAGCGCCGTACCAATTGAGGCAGCTAACACAATGGGAATTCCTGAAGACGATCCCTATGCAGAATTCGGACCGCCTCCGGTGTGGGCTGAATACGAAAAACTTATCTCCGAAGTTGGACTGGAAATGAATTTTGAGCCCATCCCAAAATGGGACTTCTACGAGGCCGTTCGTGGTTCCGATCTGGTACTCACGATCCAAACGGCCGACCAAGCACTCTGGGCCAACCTCTTACTAACTGTGGGTGTTCGTACTCCGGATCAATCAACACAATAATGAAACACTTATTCCTTTGCCTCCTTGCCGTGCTGGCAGTGCCATTAAGCGCCGCTAATCGCCCGAATATCTTACTACTAACTGTGGATGATATGAGTGCAGACTCAGTCGGCGTATTCGGCAGCAAGCTTGCAGACACCACGCCGAACATGGACAAGCTGGCCTCGCAATCACTGCGATTTGCCCACGCGCATGTTACGGTGGGTAATTGCATGCCCTGCCGCAATGTGATGTTTTCAGGCCTTTACTCACACAACAACAAGGTGGAAGGCTTTTATCAGGTTAAAACTCCCGGCTGGCCGCATCTAGTCGACCTCATGAAAGGCGTCGGGTATTTCACCGGCATCCGGGGGAAAGTAAGCCACTCCACTCCTTATCAGCCCTACGCTTGGGATGCCAACCTGGACACACTCCCTAATGGCTCCAAGGCGCATATCAAGGATGCCAAATCCTATGGCACCTCCACTGCCAATGGCATCTCAAAAGCCAAAGCCGCGAAGAAGCCATTTTGTCTGGTGATCAATATTTCCGATCCTCACAAACCCTTCTGGAGTAAACCCAAAGGTGGCGGTGAGGATCCATTTGTGCCCACGCGTATTTTCAAAGCAAACGAGGTGCCGATTCCTGGCTTCCTTTTTGATGACTTGCAGGTACGCGAAGAGTTGGCGTTGTACTATTCCAGTGTGCGGCGGGCTGATGATTGCGTGGGTGAGGTGCTCGCCGCACTGGAGGCCAGCGGCGAGGCTAACAATACCGTGCTTATGTTTATGTCTGACCACGGAATGCCGTTACCTTTTGCCAAGACACAGCTCTATCATCACAGCACCCATACGCCGTGGATGGTTCGTTGGCCGGGGGTCACCAAAGCCGGCAGCGTTGATACGCAGCACATGATATCCGCAGTCGATTTTCTGCCTACCGTTCTTGATATCACAGGGGCAAAACATCCGAAACGTCTTGATGGTCGCTCCTATCTTACGCTTCTCAAGGGCGGCATGCAAGAAGGTCGCGGACATGTCATCAAGGAATACAATGAAAACGCCGGCCGCTCACGCGACCCCATGCGCGGGGTGCAGACCAAACGCTTTCTTTATCTATTCAATCCTTGGTCAAATGGAGAACGCGTGTTTGCCACCGCTACCACCGGCACGGCAACCTTTCGCCGCATGGCTGCACTCGCCAGCTCCAACAAAACCCTAGCAGCTCGTCTTGATCTCTATAAACACCGTGTTCCCGAGGAACTATACGATGTGACAAGGGATCCCGACTGTCTCGAGAATCTTATTGAACATCCCAAACATAAAAATGAGTTGAAAAAACTGCGCACCACTCTTGACGCATGGATGGTGAGATCAAAAGACCCGATGCTGAAGGCCTTTCGCAATCGAAAAGATCGCGACTTTGTCGAAGCATACGTGCAAAAACTAGAAAAGGAATCAGCTGACCGAGGTGGCAAGAGGCAAAAGAATAAACCCAACCGGCCAAGGGGTTTGCTGAAATGGACCCTTCCCGAAAACATCACAACCGGAAACCAGGCTAAATTAATTATCATCCATAAGATACCCAAACGACTCGGTGAACAGCAGCTACACGTCACCATTAAGGATGGACTGGGCAAACGGATTGAGCGAAAAGTTCTAAAGGCCAGTGGCGCCGGAGAAATCGAAGTGAAATTTGACGTGCCAAAAATTGTGCCCGGCAACATGGCCAGTTTTGCAGTCTTCGTGGGGAAAGATCATCCAAATAATCTCGCACACCTCACTTCCAAACTCATACCGATAAAATAGGAATCAACCTTGATCGCTTAATGGGAAAAAACATTTGAATCCTTTTCGCCCTATTTCCAAAATGATGTTCAAACAAATTACACGAGGCTTGGCGCTATGTGCACTCGTATTCACTCCCGCAAATGTGACCGCTAAGGAAAGATTCGTTCCCATTTTCGATGGTAAAACCCTCAAGCACTGGGAGGCAACACCTGCTAAAAACGCGCCGGCTTGGACAGTGAAGGACGGAATGATTGTGGGCAACGGTGACAAGGGACGCGGCTATTTGACCTACGCCCCGAATAAGAACGTCGCTGATTTGGAAATGAAGTTTAGATACCGCTTTCCCGGTAAGGGTAATAGTGGGGTGAATATCCGTGCCATTGTCGACAAAACCCGTAAGCGCGATTTCCAAAGCTATCACGCGGATCTGGGCCACCTCGGTATTGGCAAGAATGTGATGGGGGCTTGGGACTTTCATACTCCCGGCCGCAAGGAGCATCGTTGCTTCCGTGGTGACCAGTTGGTGATTGGTGAGGATGATAAACCCACCATCACACCCATCAAGGGCTCTCTGACTGCTGAGGATATAAAGAAAGGCGATTGGAACGCAGTGCACATCATCGCCAAGGGAAATAACTTCAAGCTCTATATCAACGGCAAACTTTCCAGTGAATTCACCGAGCACCTTCCAAAAGCCAAACGCCTTAAGAGCGGCATGATCCAGCTTCAACTCCACGATCCAGGTATGATCGTTCATTTCAAGGACCTCAAGCTGAAGGTCTTGAAATAGATGCTATAAACATGCTAGAGGTTGGCTTGATTTAATGAGAGTCACCATAATTCTTCTATTATTTTTCGTCTGTAAGGTTTCTACACGCGCAGATGCCAAGCAGGAAGGAGAGCGTTTGTTTGCCCTTAAGGTCCGGTTAATCCTCAGTAGTAAATGTTTTGCGTGTCATGGTGAGGATGCAAAGAAAATTAAAGGGGAACTTGATCTTACTTCGCGTGCTGCGTTGCTCAAGGGTGGCGAAAGCGAGGAGCCCTCACTGGTACCTGGAAAGCCGGTAAAAAGTCCGCTCTACTTGGCGGTGACTCGCGAGCACGAGGATGATTGGTCGGTGATGCCGCCCAAGGAGAATGATAAGCTTTCAGTCACACAACTATCTGCACTTAA
>CBFHWX010000065.1:0-15499 GCA_965659445.1 Limisphaerales bacterium
CTTCTTGGGGCCAGAACCGCATTGAAGGCGCGGTTGAATCACGCCCCGACTGGTGCATCAGCAGGCAACGCACTTGGGGTGTACCCATACCTGCATTCTATTCGGCCGAAGGCGAGCCCATCCTTGATGCCCGCATCGTGCGCAAGGCTGCTGATCTCATTGAGGAATATGGTTCAAACATATGGTTTGAGCGTGACACATCCGAACTCTGGAAAGATATCAAACCAGAAGATTGGGAGGGAGCTGATCCCGCCGGCAAATCACAGGATACACTCGATGTATGGATTGATTCAGGCTCCAGTTCACGCTCAGTCATCATGCAGCGTGAAGAACTGCATCATGCCGAGAAAGAGGGGGTAGAAAACTGGCAAGCCGACGTTTATCTTGAGGGAAGTGATCAGCACCGCGGCTGGTTCCAGAGCTCGCTTTTGCTCTCATTGGCTGGCAACGGAGCACCTCCCTTCAAGACCGTGCTGACCCACGGATTCGTGTTATCAAAAGAACCTTTAATCAGTCGAGTCAATAAACCGGCGATAGCTCCTGGCTCGGGAAAAGAATATAAAAAAATCTCGAAGAGCGGCAGCTCCGACAAGCCACAAACATGCGAAGCCTACGTGGGCGAATACGGCGCAGACATTGTACGGCTTTGGGTCGCCTCACAGGACTTTCGCAACGACATCATTGTCAGTAATGAGCGGATCAATAAAGTTGCCGAAACCTATCGCAACCTCCGCAATGCCCTACGCTACCAGCTGAGTAACCTATACGATTTTGATCCGGCTAATGACACAGTGCCAAACGATAAACTCACTGGCCTAGACCGTTGGATTCTTGATCAATTTGCTGCAGTGCAGCGCGATGTCACCGACGCCTATGAACGCTTTGAATATCACGTGGTTTACCAGCGAATCAGCCAGTTTGTTTCTATGGAACTCTCTTCGGTTTACCATGACTGTGTGAAGGATAGACTTTATGCCGACGGCGCCGACACTCTTCGCCGACGCGCCTCGCAAACAACACTGCTGCGGCTCTGCACTGGACTCATCCGGATGCTCGCCCCCATCTGTGCTTTCACAACTGAAGAAGCATGGGAATTTGTACCCGACGACAAGGCCGACTCCGTGCACCTCGCCGATTGGCCGGCGGATAGATTGGAATTATCTGATGAAGAAAAGACAGTATGGCAAAACCTCTTCGCCCATCGCGAGCCTGCATTGGCCGAGCTGGAAAAGGCGCGACAGGAAAAACTAATTGGCAAAGCTCTTGAAGCTCGCGTCACCATCACCGCCAAATCAAGCGATCTCGAGATTGCACTGGCCCACGCCGAGCCACTGCGCGAATTAATCAACGTCTCACAGCTGGAATTAGTTGCGGATGGAAACGCCAAGGCACCTTCCTACGTCGTCACCACGGCCGAAGGCGCCAAGTGCAAACGCTGCTGGCGCTGGGAAACCAGTGTGGGCGAGCATAGCAACCACCCTGAGATCTGCGGGCGTTGTGTGGACGCGGTGGTATAATTAAACCTTTGGCTCCCAGCCTTTTCGATACTCGCGGCCCCAGTATTCTTTCACGGCTTTATCATTACCAGTAACCTTACCGGTCTTGGGATCCACATCAATTGCCCCTCCAGTACGATATGCAATGTTGCCAAGATGGCATAGGCGGGTGCTGATCTGCGCGTCCCCGATTTCTGAATTCAATGGCTCGTCGGTACGAATTCCATTGAGGAAATTGCCGAAATGGAAGCCGTCATCCCATTCGCCATCGTTTGCCTTCACCTCTTTGCCGGCTTTATCGAATTGCTTGTAACCGGAACGATGAATTTCCAATGAGCCGGCGTCCCCGTAGAAGGTGGTGAAGGGCCGTGATTCCTGTTTGCGTGGGTGGCAACTGCTTTGATCCCAGGCGATGCCCACCTCATCAAAATCGTATACGGCGTACGCTGTATCCGGAGTCTCCTGATCATCATCAAAGTGGTGCCGCGCGCCATTCATTGTCACACGCTTGGGATAATCCACCTGTAACCCCCAGCGGGCCACATCAAGAAAATGCGGTCCGTTGTTCTGGATTTCCCCGCCGCCATATAACCAATGCCAGTGCCAATTATAGTGCACGAGGTTGTCTTTGTAGGGGCGCTCCGGGCACGGGCCCTGCCATTTTTCCCAGCCGTCCTTACCCAGCCAATCGGGCACCTTCACAAACTTGCCTTTGCCAATACTACCCCGACTGCCGTTGTACCAGCAGCGAGCATAAAGGGGTTTACCGATCTCTCCGGCCTTCACCCGATCAATGCCTTCAATAATGCCCGGCTGACTGCGGCGTTGGTTGCCCATTTGCACTTTTTTCTTATACTTGCGTGACGCAGCCACGAGCAGCTCGGCCTCGCGAGAGTTCTGGCTGCCTGGCTTTTCCACATACACATGCTTACCCGCCTGCATGGCGAGGATAGCGGCGGTCGTATGCCAGAAATTCGGCATGGCAATTGAGATAGCATCAATGGACTTGTCATCGAGAATGCGCTGAAAATCATTAACGCCCTTGGGGTCTTTGGTCTGCGGGAATTTCTTCAGGTAATCCTTGGCGATATTCAACCCGCTCGCAATACGGCGATCATCCACGTCACAGGCATAAGCCACCTCACAGTTGGACGCCTCCATATACTTGCGTAGATGGCCGATTCCCCGGCTGAGCCCAACTACACCCACGGTAATTTTCTTCTGCGTATCCTTAGCGTTCAGAATAGTCGGAAACGTAATCGCAGCGACGGCGCTTGCAGCGGTAGATTGTTTTATAAAATGACGACGAGAAACAGGTGTTTTCATAAGCAAATCCAGTTTGTGGATGAACCAAGGCTAGGCCATCGGGGCCCATTGGCAAGTTGAAATGCTACCTAGAGGTGTCTAAGCCTTGTCCTCGGCGGGTTCGGGCGTTTTGTCTTCTTCCGTTCCGTGGACCTTCCGCCACAATTTGCCAAGAGGATCGTAGTGCTTGTCGACGACACGTTCCTTCAGCGGGATTATAGCGTTATCGGTAATGGTGATGTGCTCAGGGCAGACATTGGTGCAGCACTTGGTGATGTTGCAGTATCCGATGCCGTGATCACTCTTCAACTCCGTAGTACGATCCTCTGTGTCTAGTGGATGCATCTCCAACGCGGCTGCATACACCAAAAAGCGAGGACCGATGAATTCGTCATGCAGGGTGTGCTCACGCAGCACGTGGCAAACGTCCTGACAAAGGTAACATTCAATGCACTTGCGGAATTCCTGCACACGATCAACATCCTCCTGCGCCATGCGCCAAGTGCCGTCCTCGGCGTCGGGCTTGCGCGGCTTGAATGGTTTAATCTTCTTTTTAACCTCGTAGTTCCACGAAACATCCGTGACGAGATCCTTCACCGGCTTAAAGGCCTTGATGGGCTGTATAGTCACCGGCTGGCCCTCAGGCGTTTCCTTCAACACTTCGTCCATGCGCATCATGCACATGAGCCGCGGGTGCCCGTTGACCTCAGCACTACACGAGCCGCATTTGCCGGCCTTGCAGTTCCAGCGACATGCAAGGTCATTGGCACTCTCGGCCTGAATCTGGTGGACCGAGTCAAGAACCACCATTCCTTCAGTGACGTCGGTTGAAAAATCCTGATATTCCCCGCCCTCGGAATTGCCGCGCCATATTTTAAAATCCACCTTTGCCATTACTGGTTATCCTCGATAATTTTTTTCTGCTCGTCACTCTGTGGCACCACAGCGACCTTCTCGATTTCCATTTGGCCATCCCCACCCTTACGCACGAGCAGGTTATGCTTGCCCCAAACGTCGGAGTCTTTATCAGGGAAATCATTGCGCGTCTGCGCACCTCGGCTTTCCTGACGCTCAAGAGCAGCACGTGCAGAAGCCTCGCTCACAGTCAATAGGCATTTTAAATCCAGCGCCGTGTGCCAGCCCGGGTTATACTCGCGGTTGCCCGGCGCAGCAACTTTAGTGGCGCGTTCTCCAAGCTGGGCGATGCCATCGATAGCCTCCTTCATTAGCCCCTCCTCACGGATAATGCCGACCTTGTCCTGCATCATCTCCTGCAGCTCACGTTGGATTTCATAGGGATTTTCACCATCACCATCACGTTCCAGCGACTCCAACGCGGCCTTGGCAAGAGCGTCCACCTCGGTGTCGTCAATTTTGCCAGCTCCATTCTCCTGTGCAAATTCAGCCGCGTATTCACCTGCACGCTTACCGAAGACAAGCAGATCGCTCAGTGAGTTACCGCCCAAACGATTCGCACCATGTAATCCAGCTCCCACTTCACCCGCGGCGAACAACCCCGGCACGGTTGACATCTGTGTATCTGAGTCCACCCAAACACCCCCCATCACGTAATGCGTCGTGGGGCCAACCTCCATTGGTTCTTTCGTAATATCTAAATTCGCAAGCTGCTTGAACTGATGATACATGCTCGGCAGCTTCTTTTTAATGTGCTCCTCACTGTTGCTAATCTTCTCCTTGATCCATGCAATATCGAGAAATGCCCCTCCATGTGGACTCCCTCGACCCTCTCGAACTTCTTTCAAAATACACCGCGCCACATGGTCGCGCGTTAGTAATTCCGGCGGACGGCGTGCCTCCTTATCACCGGTCACATAGCGCCATCCCTCTTCCGGCGTGTCGGCGGTGGTATCATTGTACAGCTCTGGAATGTCGTCATACATGAAACGCTTACCCTCACTGTTTGTCAAAATACCACCTTCACCTCGCACCCCCTCTGTAACGAGAATGCCGCGCACACTCGGTGGCCACACCATTCCCGTGGGATGGAACTGGATAAATTCCATGTCCAGCAGATCTGCTCCGGCGTGATATGCCAGCGAATGCCCATCGCCGGTATACTCCCAGCTGTTACTGGTGACTTTATATGCACGACCAATTCCACCGGTCGCCAGCACGACAGACTTGGCCTTAAATAAGCGAAACCGCCCTCGCTCACGATCGTAACCGAATGCCCCGACCACCCGGTCGCCGTCCTTTAGCAACTCGATGACTGTGCACTCCATGTACACCTCAATACCCTGATGAATGCCGTGGTCCTGTAGCGTGCGGATCATCTCCAATCCTGTACGATCGCCCACATGTGCCAATCGCGGGAATGCGTGACCACCGAAATTCCTCTGTAAAATGCGCCCATCCTGCGTTCGGTCAAAGAGCGCTCCCCACTCCTCCAGTTCATGTACCCTCGTCGGCGCTTCCTTGGCGTGTAATTCAGCCATGCGGGGATTGTTCAAATATTGGCCTCCGCGCATCGTGTCAGCGAAATGCGTCTGCCATCCATCGCGCTCATCGACATTGGCTAACGCCGCGGCCACTCCACCTTCAGCCATTACAGTATGCGCCTTGCCCAGCAGACTTTTACAGACGATGCCCACTGAGCAGTCGTCCACCGCCGCCGCCTCAATGGCCGCTCGCAATCCTGCTCCGCCAGCGCCAATCACCAAAACGTCATGCTCGTGTGTTTGAAAATCTCCCATATAAATCCTTAAAAAATCCTAAAATCAATCCAAGTACCACGCGCGCACATCCAGACATATACGTCGGTGAAACCCACCCAGAAAAGACTACACCACGCAAAAAGCATATGTCGTGAATTGAGAGAACCAACGCACTCATAGCACTTGGAGCGAATAGGTGCCTTGGACAGCTTGTTAATTCCACCTCCAATCACGTGACGGAACGAGTGGCAGCCAAATGTATAACCCCCGAGAAAAATCACATTGCCCCAAAGCACTATACTGCCAATACCCAAGCCAAAATGCGAACCATCCTCGTACGGCTTAAATGTTCCGTCCTCCATTATTTCTCCCGTGAACTGCATCCCAAGATAGGCATCGTATGCAAGAATGAAGATAAAAACGGCCGCAACATAAAAAAAATATCGGTGAATGTTCTGAAAAATAAGCGGAAATCTTTGCTCACCACGATAGCTGTCACGTGGCTCACCCACTGAACAATTTGGTGGATCTCCCCAGAACGCCTTGTAATATGCACCACGGTAATAGTAGCAGGTAAACCGAAAACCCGCCGGCGCCCACAGAATAAGAAATGCCGGTGATACCCATGCAGGAACCCCTTCCGGCATCGGCCCAATCCAAGCATGGGCCTTCATCGCTGCCCGCAGGCTATCATTCATCCAGCTTAAGTCGGGGTGGTAATAAAGAATGGGCGAGAAAAAAGGCGAGAGGTAGTTTGTACCGCCATCAATTGCCAAAAAATCCTGTCCGTAAAACGCTCGGAAAGTCGAATACCCTATGAACGCCGACAAACCAAGAAAGGTGAGTAATGGCTGGAGCCACCAACGATCGCGTCGCTGGGTGTCGCCAAATCCGGATTGGGGAATGGAAGCCTGTCCGTTTGCCATTTCACAGAACCGGCTCACAAATCCGAACCGGAACGTGGTAATTCTTACTTGTAGAACAAAGCGTAATCAAGACTGGAATTTCACCGCCATATATTATTCTGCAAGAGAAAATTCTACGCCGCCCTTCTTCACCCTGGCATCAATCGCATCGCCGGGTTTGAATACACCGTCGAGCAACTTAAGCGCAAGTGGATCCAGCAGATGCTGCTGAATGGCGCGCTTCAGTGGGCGCGCACCGAATTGAGGATCGTAACCTTCCTTGGAAAGAAACTCACGCGCACTTTTGTCCACCGCCAGAGTCAATTGCTGATCCTCCAGTCGATTGTCCACACGAGTGAGCTGAATATCCACGATGGCTCCAAGTTCCGACTCATCCAAATTACGGAAAATAATGCTGTCATCTACGCGGTTCAGGAACTCCGGACGGAAATTGTGCTTTAACTCCGTCATAACATTTGCACGCAGCGTGTCATCCATCGCGTTGCCTTCGGCGAAGTGTTGATGGATCAATGGGCTACCGATGTTGCTGGTCATAATGATCACGGTGTTTCGGAAATCCACCGTACGACCCTGACCATCGGTGAGACGACCGTCGTCCAGCACCTGAAGTAGCACATTGAATACATCCGAGTGCGCCTTTTCAATCTCGTCAAATAGCACCACACTGTAGGGACGACGACGCACGGACTCACTGAGCTGTCCGCCTTCATCATATCCGACATATCCAGGAGGCGCACCAATGAGACGCGATACGCTGTGTTTTTCCATGTATTCGCTCATGTCAATGCGAGTCATGGCCTGCTCATCATCGAAGAGAAACTCTGAAAGCGCGCGGGCTAACTCCGTTTTACCAACACCAGTCGGCCCAAGAAAAATGAAGCTGCCCATAGGTTGCTGCGGATCCTGAAGACCGCTTCGTGCTCTACGTACTGCATTGGCAACAGCGGTAACCGCCTCATCCTGACCAATCACGCGCTGTTGCAGAAGTTTCTCCATCCGCACAAGTTTAGCCCGCTCACCTTCCAGCATACGCTTCACGGGAATACCAGTCCACGTGGCGACCACGCACGCGATGTCTTCCTCCGTGACTTCCTCGTTTAACAGCCGGTTGCCGTTTTGCTCCTTAATGGCTTCCTTGGCCACGGCCAGTTTCTCTTCCAGTCCCGGGACGCGCCCGTACTGGATTTCCGCTGCGGTGGACAAATCGCCTGCCCGCTCGGCCGCTTCCTGGTCGCGTCGCGCCTCCTCGATCTTGCCATTTATAATACTGGCCGCGTTAATCGCCGCCTTTTCATCCTGCCACTGGCCTTTGAGTTTGGCGGAGCGTTCCTTGAGATCTGCCAGTTGTTTTTTCAAATTCGTTAAACGTTCTTTGGAGGCGACGTCCTTTTCCTTCTTGAGGGCTGTCTCTTCAATTTCCAACTGCAGAATCTGGCGTTCCAGCTGGTCGATCTCCACTGGCATTGAGTCCAGTTCCATGCGCAACCGTGAGGCACCCTCGTCCATGAGATCAATCGCTTTGTCCGGTAGGAAACGATCCGCAATGTACCGGTTGGAAAGTTGTGCCGCAGAAATGAGCGCGCCATCTTGAATACGGATACCATGGTGCACCTCGTAGCGCTCCTTGAGCCCTCGCAAAATTGCAATTGTTTCCTCCACCGTCGGCTCATCCACTTTCACTGGTTGGAATCGTCGCTCCAGTGCAGGATCTTTCTCCACATGCTTGCGATATTCATCAAGCGTCGTCGCCCCAATACAACGCAATTCGCCACGGGCAAGTTGCGGCTTTAGCATATTAGCCGCGTCAGCGGACCCTTCTGCGTTGCCTGCGCCAATTATCGTGTGCAACTCATCGATAAACAGAATGATCTGTCCTTCGGCAGCCGTAACCTCTTTTAGAAAGGCCTTGAGGCGATCTTCAAATTCACCGCGGTACTTCGCGCCTGCAATCATCGCACTTAAATCCATTGCCACAAGCCGCTTGTTTTTCAAGGAATCGGGCACATCTCCACTGATAATCCGCCGGGCCAAGCCCTCTGCAATGGCTGTCTTGCCCACGCCGGGATCACCGATGAGCACGGGGTTGTTCTTGGTGCGGCGAGTCAAGACCTGCATCACCCGGCGAATTTCATCGTTGCGACCAATAACCGGATCGATTTTGCCCTCTCGTGCCAGTTCCGTGAGATCCTTGCCATATTTTTCCAGCGCTTCAAATTTTGCCTCGGGATTCTCATCGGTCACCCGCTGGTTACCACGGACCTCGCTCATTTTCTCCAGTAGTAAGTCGCGCTTCACGTTGTGTTTGGAAAAAATATTTTTTAAGGAACTGCCGCACTTCAGCAACCCGAGCAGCAGATGCTCCGCGCTGAGAAATTCATCGTCCAACTTCTTGGCCTCATCTCGAGATTTATCAAATGCCTGTTTCAAGTCTCGGCTCAGGAAGATGTCACTGGCGCTTGCCCCATCCACCTTGGCTCGTCGGTCGAGTTCCATTTCCAAGTCAGCCTCAAATGCCGGCAAGTCCACGCCGGTGCGTTGCAGTAAGGTCGGCACAATGGAGTCAGCCTGACGTGCCAAAGCCAGCGTGAGGTGCGGTCCATCCAGTTCCTGATGCGAACGCTCCCGCGCAATAGTCTGTGCGGTCTGTAACGCTTCCTGAGATTTTTGTGTTAATTTATCCATCATTTTTTTGTCTTTCTCCTCTAGTGCCCCCTGTAAGTCTTAATCACCGTGCATCGTGATGCGATGTCATTCATGGCCCAAACCCGGGGAGCCCAAGGCTCCCCGGCTGGACAATGATTATTCAACACGCACTTCAATCGATTTCGGCAACGACTCCTCGCACTTGGCCATTTGGATTTCCAACAGGCCTTCTTTGTAATTTGCCGAGACACTTTCCGCATCGGCATTTTCAGGCAGCGTGAAGCTGCGAGTGAACGTACCGTGAGAACGCTCAATGCGATGGAAAGTCTTACCCTCCACCTTGCGCTCCAAGTCACGCTCGCCGGATAACGTCAACACGCCATCCTCAACCACTACCTTCACACTCTTCTTGCTTAACCCTGGCAGTTCAGCCCGGATCAAGTAGTTTAATTCTGTTTCCTCAATGTCCACCATCGGCGACCAAACCCCCGATTGCGCACCCTCACCGCCTAATACCGAAGCCAAGCGGTTGTGAAACAATTCATCCATCTCGTGGATCGGATTCCAGATACTCAGTGTATTCATATTATTCCCTTTCAGGCGGTGTTAATTTCCACTGAACCCTCCCGCCATCGACAATTCAGCATTTTCTAATATACTTACGTTACAACAAGAACCGTGCCACAGCCCCAGAACTATAAAATGGCTGAAAAACACATATATAGTTCTTATTTAGGTGAATACTTCTTCTTTAATCCTACAAATAGAGCCAATATGCCCCTAATTATATTGGGCCATTTTGGCTCTTTTTAAACTAGGGATGCTAGTGAGTTGATAGCGGAAGCCGAGGGCTTGTCGTAATTTCTACAAAGCCAACAGGATTGCATTCCGGAGGATTGTGCTCCTCGGTAATCTTCAATTTCGGTATCTCCAACGTGAAGGATCTGAGATGCGGGAAGCCCAAATGAATTGATGGCGGTCTGAAAGATTCTGCTGTCCGGCTTGGTTATCCCAATCTCTGAAGAAACGTGAATTCCCTCAAACCAATCCGCCAAATTGAGTGCCTCCAACAGTGGTCGCAAACGAACGTCCCAATTTGAAATTATCGCCAGACGCACACCCCGCTCGCGCAATGTAGACAGCGTCGGGATTACATCCTCATACACGTGCCAAGAATCCGGTTCCGCGAAACGCAAATACAGTTCGTCGAAAAAACTCTGACTTGGCAACGTAGTCGTTAGGCCAACAAAAGTGTCATCCACCAAGGCCGCCCAATCGTCCTTGGTGTAATTGAAATTCTCGTTTCGATTCCAGGCATCCACAAAGCGATGCGTCAACTCTTCGGGTTCTGCCTTCACTCCATGTCGCGCGGCAACCGCGGCATACACATGCCCCACCGAAGGCCACGGTTCAATTAGCGTGCCGCCAACATCGAACGTTATGGCTGCGACATTTTCCATTCGTTCAATCCGCGTTCGCCAACCGCTTTGGCCAGGCCTAATGCCTCCATCGCTTCGCCGACCAAATAAATGGATCCGGTGATAACCACAAACGAATCGTCCTTAATCGACTCAAGACCTTTCGACAACGACTCGGCTTGTATAACTTGTGCGCAGTACCGATGACATTCCTCGGCAAGTTGAAAAGGCGCCAAGGTACGTTCGCTGCTGACGGGGATGCATACCACCCGATCCGCCGTGGGAGCAATTATTTCCAAAAATGGTTTCCAGTTTTTATCGGCCAACATCCCAATCACCAAGGTGTGCCGCTGCCCTGGAAAATTCGCCTGCAACACATCGCGCAAGGCCTCGGCACTGCCGGGGTTATGGGCAGCATCGATCAGGAGCCGTTGATTATCTTTTTCAAAACACTGAGCCCGAACTGCCCAATGCACATTGACCAATCCGCCGACAATAGCTTGATCATCAACCGGAAAAACATTTTGAAGGGCTTGAACTGTGGCTTGGGCGAGTGCTGCGTTCTGTCGCTGGTGTTTTCCGGCAAGGCAAGTGTCAACTTCTGTATCAATGAACTCGAGAGGTGCTTTATTTTGGGCTGCAGCATTCTGGATGGCTTCATTGATTTCCGGCTGATGCGCGGTGCTGAGAACTGGAATCCGAGGCTTGATGATGCCGGCTTTTTCGGCGGCGATTTCAGTGAGAGTTTCGCCAAGGTATTGCTGATGATCAAGGGCGATAGAAGTAATGACAGAAGCAATAGGAGTCACAATGTTGGTAGCATCAAGACGGCCACCCAAACCAGTTTCCAGAATAACCACATCGCATTTCTCTCGAGCAAATTCTTCGAGAGCCATCACGGTTATGACCTCAAAAAAAGTTGGCGGCTGGTTGACCGGAAAGTGACGAAGCAAGGCCTGCATGCATTCAGTGAGACGCACAACATTCTCCTCTACCACAAGCTTACGATTGACCTGAATGCGTTCGCGAAAGCTGACGAGATGGGGTGACGTAAAGAGGCCAGTCTTGTATCCAGCACGCCGATAGATGCTCTCGAGCATGGCACACACAGAGCCTTTGCCGTTGGTGCCGGCGACGTGAATGACATTCAGTTGGTCGTGCGGATTGCCCGCGTGCGTGGCGAGTTTGCGTGGGTTTTCAAGGCCCAGTTTCGAGCCAAACAAGCGCAGCTCGTACAGCCAATTGATGGCCTCGGGATAAGTCACGGCTAGTTGCCGATGGACTGGGTGTGCTCGTGCGCAGCTTTGATAAAGCCCGCGAAAAGGGGATGCGCTTGAATTGGTTTGCTGAGAAACTCAGGATGATACTGGCTGGCCATATAGAAGGGATGATCCTTTAGCTCAATGAGTTCCACCAGCCCACCATCGGGGGAAGTACCACTGAAGACAAAACCAGCCTTTTCGAATTGCTCGCGATAGGCATTATTAAATTCATAACGATGGCGATGACGTTCGCTGACCTCATCAGTACCGTAGAGACGTGCCGCCTTACTATCAGTAGCCAGTTTACATGGTTGTGCGCCAAGCCGCATTGTCCCGCCCATGTCGGTGACTTGCTGTTGCTCATCAAGCAGGGCGATAATGGGATGGGGTGTGCCGGGTTCAAACTCCGCAGAATGCGCGCCTTCCAGGCCGAGGGCGTGCCGGGCAAATTCAATGGAAGCAATCTGCATACCGAGGCAAAGACCCAAATAAGGCACGTTGTTTTCGCGGGCATACTTGGCCGACAATATTTTGCCTTCCACTCCGCGCTCACCAAAACCTCCGGGCACAAGCAAGCCTGAAAGACCATTGAGGCGTTTGATGCCACCATTCTTCTCAATATCCTCCGAATCGACACGCACGATTTCCACGCTGCAATCGTTGGCACCACCTGCGTGCACCACGGCTTCGTACACACTCTTGTAGGCATCCTGCAGCTCGATGTATTTTCCGATGACACCAATCTTCACCTTATGCTTAGGCTCAATAAGGCGTCGAATGACCTTCTCCCACCGGCTCATATCCGCCGGCTGAGTCTCAAGTCCCAGTTGGCGGCAGACGAGTTCGTCCAGCTTTTCACGCTGTAACATCATGGGCACTTCGTAGATGGAATGCTCCACATCAATCTCCTCAATCACACCCTCGACGGGCACGTTACAGAAGAGAGAGATTTTTTGTCGCAGTTCCTCGTCCAGCGGTTTCTCCGTGCGGCATATAAGAAAGTCCGGCGCAATGCCAATTTCGCGCAGCTTGGCAACGGATTGTTGAGTGGGCTTGGTTTTAAGTTCGCCAGCGGCCTTAATGAAGGGAACGTAGGTGACGTGCACAAAAATTGCGTTCCCGCGGCCGACCTCAAGCGCGAATTCTCGGATGGCCTCTAGGAACGGCAGGCCCTCGATGTCCCCGGTGGTCCCACCAATCTCGGTGATGATCACATCGGCGCCGCTTTTTTCACCGACGAGCTTGATGCGGTTCTTAATTTCATCTGTCACGTGTGGAATCACCTGCACGGTTTTACCCAGATAATCACCGCGCCGCTCCTTCTCCAAAACGGTCTGATACACCCGCCCGCTGGTGAGATTGTTAAACTGCGTCAGGTTTGAATTGGTAAACCGCTCGTAATGGCCAAGATCAAGATCCGTCTCAGCGCCATCATCCAGCACGTATACCTCGCCGTGTTGAAACGGGCTCATGGTGCCGGGATCAACGTTGAGGTAGGGGTCAAATTTCTGGAGGGCAATCTTCAGCCCACGACTCTCAAGCAGGGTGCCCAGAGAGGCGGCAGTCAGTCCCTTCCCCAAGGAACTCACAACCCCACCTGTCAAAAAAATGTACTTCATTCTCTCAGCAATGCCTCCACACGCTGCACATCCGCCGGCACATCCACACCGACGGCATCATAATTCACCGTGCAAACAGTAATGCCAATACCATTCTCCAGAGCGCGGAGTTGCTCCAGTCGTTCCACTTGCTCCAAGGGGGAAGGCGCAAACTCCACCAATCGCTTCAGCGTGTCACGCCGATACCCGTAAATGCCTAAGTGTTTTAAAAATGGAAAAGCCGCCAGCTGATGCTCGGGGCTTTCCTCAGTCAAATCACGGATGAACGGTATCGTCCGTCGCGAGAAATATAGGGCGCGACCCTCAATACTTACAACGACTTTCACCGCGTTCGGGTCCGAATACTCCGATATGTTACTCACAGGCGTTGCGGCGGTGGTCATCTCTGCATCGGTCAGCGCGCCAGCTACCGCGTCAATCACCGCTGCTGGAATAAGCGGCTCGTCGCCCTGTACATTTACCACTGCATCGCAATCAAGCCGCGCCACCACCTCCGCAATGCGGTCCGTACCGCTTGGATGATCAGCGCGAGTCATTTCCACAGTGCAAAACTCCCGCGCAACCTTCGCAATGCGTTCGTCATCCGTAGCCACAATGACATCCGCCAGCGACTGTGCCTCGCGACAGCGCTCCACTACATGTTGTACCAACGACTTTCCCGCGATCAGCTGCAGCGGCTTACCGGGAAAGCGCGTGGACGCGTACCTCGCCGGAATAATGCCGATGGTTTTCATATAATCACAACCTTGCACCCTTCATGTTTTTCAAGTAACGGCCTCATGATAGAGTCATCATCACTGCATAAAGCAACAGAAGTAATCTTTGACGGATTGAATTTCTCCATTAAGCGCAGGGAAAACAACGTTTGCCCCATCAAATACATTCCCAGACGGTTTGCCTTCACTTGAACAACAATGATTTCTCTTCCGTTTATCAATTCTATATCGTCATGATTTCCAATTCTTGTCTCTTCACCAAGAATAATTATACCATCGATGTAACGTTGAGAGTTTGTCGAAGTTCTTTTCACGGCGTGAAACTCTTCAATCAGAACCCCTCCAGTTTGCTTCCAGTATTCAAGAAGCATCGGTGTTTCATTCTTACTCATGCGTCGTTCAAAATCCAATTTGCCGCGGCTGCGATGTCATCCACAATGGCGGCTTTGGTCACAGTGTCGGGTTCGTCACGTTCCAAGTCTGCGCCGTAACCGGTTCGCACGAGAATGCTCTTTTTCACGCCGGCATTCCAGCCGCATTGAAGGTCCGCCGTCTTATCACCCACCATGAAACTCTGCGAAAGATCCACACCAAATTCCAATGCCGCATCATTTAGAAATTTCGGGTTTGGCTTACGTCCCGGACTAACGGCTTCGGGTGATTCGGGCGCAAAATAGATCTTCTCAAATCGCACTCCATCCACTGCTAACATGTCGGTCATTCGGTCATTCACCGCATGCATATCCTCTTCCTGATAATATCCGCGCCCAATACCGGATTGGTTGGTGACGATAAAGAGCGTGTAGCCCGCGTCCATCAATCGCTTGAGAGCCGGACCTGTTCCTGGGAAAATCTCAAGCGCCTCCGGATCGTGAAGGTAATGCCGCTCCACATTGAGCGTACCGTCGCGATCAAGAAACACGGCGCGGCTCATGCAAAACTCCTGACGATTTCCTGTGGCGTTACGGTCGCTGTACCTATTTTCCCAACCACCACACCGGCTGCGTGATTGGAGAAAATCGCTGCTTCCAGCGGTGATGCTCCAGCTGCGATGGCCAATGTAAAACTCGCAACCACTGTGTCACCCGCACCCGAAACATCGTAGACCTCCTGCGCCACGGTCGGAATCACCACCGATTTGACGCCCCGTTGGCCTAGCAACATTCCCTGTTCGCTGAGCGTCACCAGCAACAGCGCAGGTTGATAATGCGCTTGCACCGCCTTCACGGCGGCCATGAGGTTTTTATCGCGCAATGGATTTGCGTGTCGCGTGTCATCCGTGAGCCCAGCCAACTCAAACAACTCCGAACGATTTGGTGTGATCAATGAAAGCCCGGAAAGATCAAGATGATGCGCCGGCTTGGGGTCCACACTCAGCCAAATTCCGAGCGGCACGCAGAGTTCGCGCAGGCCAGAGAGCAATTCCTGCGTTACCACAC
>CBFHWX010000066.1:0-15459 GCA_965659445.1 Limisphaerales bacterium
GAGGCATCTGCCAAGCGTAAGGTCGCCGACACTGCCAAGATCACGCTCGACAAGCTTATTTCTGTGAAGCAAAAGGCCGTGTTGGCGCAGGTCGCTAAGGCTAATGCTGTTATGAAGTCCGCACCGATTGCCAAGACCGCTGCCGACAAGGAACTTGCGGCAGTCAATGTGGCGATCACCAAGGCCACAACTGCACACGCTACTGCGGCCAAGATGGCCACCGGCGCGCAGACGTTACTGAACACTAGTACCCGCAATCACACCAAAGCCAAGGCCGATTATTCGGCGAAGAAAACTGACGGTACGAATAAACGATCCCTTGCCAATGGCGCTAAAGCCAAGCTGGAGGGGTTGATTGCCGCCAAGCAAAATCCCGCACAAGCTGCTGTTGATGCCGTAACCCATACTGTCAATGAGTTGGCCGTCGCTAAGACTGCCGGGGCCAAGGTGCTCGCCCGAGTGAACGCGGAGATGATTGAAGCTAAAAAGCCGGTCGTGGCTGCCAGCGCCATTGTCGCCACGGTGGAAGCCGCAGCGAAAGTGGCCGAGGCCAATGTTGCCAAGATGACTATTGCCATGACAACCGCGCAACAAGAGGTGGCCAAACGTAAACAGGAGGCGGATGCCGCCAAGGCTGCGATCGTTAAGATGGCCGCTGAAAAAATCAAGCCCATGGAGTCACGGGCGACCGCTGCTGCTGCTGCCATGGCCCACGCGCAGGTGGCCCATCAGAATACTGAGCAGAATCATAAGACTCAAGTTGCCTTATTAGGCAAGACAATGGAGAAACAAGCTGCCGATGCTAAGGCCAACCAGACGGAGGCCGATCAGTTTGCTATTGTCGTTATTGAAGCTCGCAAGCGCGTGGAGCAGTTGAAGGCTGAGTATGACAGGCTTAAGTCAGCTTCCAAGCCGAAGCAGACCTCGACCATCACAGTGTCGAAATAATCCAGTCGTGCAATTGTCTGTTTACTTTTGCCAAGGAGCGGTGGCTTCTCCTTCCCAAATGTCCTTCACCTTTTGGCGTTTTCGGACTAGGGCTGCTTGCCTGCCTTTCACCAGCACCTCGGCCGGCATGGGGCGGGTGTTGTAGGTGCCAGCCATAACAAAGCCGTAGGCGCCTGCGCTGAGCAGGGCGAGCTTGTCGCCTTCGGCCACGCGCGGCATGGGGCGATCTTTGCAGAAGGTATCACCAGTTTCGCAGATCGGACCGACCACATCGGTCTTCACGGCACGCGCCTTACTTTGTTTTACGTGGATAATTTCGTGGTAGCTTTCGTAAAATGCCGGGCGGATAAGATCATTCATCGCGGCATCGACAATCGCAAAATATTTTTTGGCGGTATTCTTCACATGCTCCACACGTGTGACAAGGATTCCAGCATTACCGGAAATGAAACGGCCGGGCTCAACGATAATCTTGAGGCCCAGCGGCTTTAGCTGCGGTACGAGCGTGGCGGCATACTTGGCAGGAGTCAGGATATCCTTCGCTGCTTTGCGGTTCCACCATTTCACATCGCCGCTGGCTAGGGCATCTTCATACATGATGCCGATGCCACCGCCAATACTGAGGAATTCAATCCCATGTTGGTCTTTTAGTTTTTTTGCCAATGGCGAGACCTTTCGCACGGCCGCATCAAAGGGTGCGACCTGCGTGAGTTGAGAGCCAATGTGCATTTGCAGACCGCGTAAGTGTATATTTTTCAGTTTTGCCGCGCGCGCGTACACCTCTGGAAGTTTCTCAAAAGCAATGCCAAATTTATTATCGTAGGTGCCGGTGGTGATTTTCTTGTGTGTCTTCGCATCCACGTTCGGGTTAACCCGAATGGCCACGGGTGCCTTTTTTTTCAGCTGGCCGGCGATGCGATTAATGCGCTCGAGTTCCGGCTCACTTTCGACGTTGAAACAGTAAATGCGCGAGCGGAGGGCATAGGCGATCTCAGCCTCGGTCTTGCCCACGCCGGCAAAGACGCATTTTCTGGGATCGCCTCCACCGGCAATTACGCGCTGGATTTCGCCTCCACTCACGGTGTCAAACCCACTGCCAAGATCGGCCAGTGTTCGCAGAACACCTTGGTTGGAATTGGATTTCATGGCAAAGCACACCAGGTGATCCATCGGCGCCAGCGCGGCATCCAGTTTTTGAAAATGATCGGTTAGGGTCTTGGAAGAATATACGTACAGCGGTGTCCCGTGTTTCCTGATCAAGGAATCAATGGAAACACCTTCACAATGCAGGCGGCCTTTGACGTAACGGAAATCATGCATGTGCGGGTTATGCCAAAGCCGCGATCGGAGGGGAAGACGAAAGCGACCCTATTTTTTGTCTTGAAGCGTCGTTTTACCAAGGATCAATTCCCTCCGACTATAATATTCACGTGGTGAAATTTTCTCGGAGACGTACAGATCGACTAGCTCACGTAGCTTTCGGGTTTTCTCCGCCTTGGAAGATGAGATCTGCAAAATCTCAGATTGACGCTTAGCCTGCTTGGCGCGGTCAAGGGCCTTTTGTTTTTTATAGGCGATCAACGCCTCCAACTCAGCGGCTTCCTTTAGCGAAGCGGGGGTATGTGGTTGGACAAACGGGAAACTGGTATTCACCTCGGGTTGCGTGCTAGTGGTAGGGCTGATGGGTGATGTGAGCTTAGCGGGCAAATCTAAAAGTTTTGCGTGTCGAATGGGATCAATTGTCTTTGAGAGCAACGGTAGGTTTTCCGTTTTAGTGGTCACTTCTCCGGTCCGTTTTTCGGTGGATGTGACTGTCTGGTGCGGTGCTTGTTTGACATTGTCCAGTTTCTCCTCGTGCATTTTACGAATAACTTCGGCCATCGCGCGTTCCTCTGTCACGGAACGTTTACGTAACGTGGTAGTGAAGGACTTCACTAAGTCGATGGACCGGCGGTTGGCTAGGGTAATTAGCTGCTGGAGCGCGCGATGATTGGTCACAATCAGGTACAGTGAATTATTCTCGGAGATCCATCCTTTCGGGATTGTCTTGGAATCAACTTGTACGACTCGACGCAGACGGGCGATATAGCGCAGCGTAGCGCGGCGTTGGCGAAATTGCAGACGGCGTTGAATAATGCGATCATTGACGGATTGCTCCACGGTCGGCGCGGAGACTGGTATGTTCACGGTGTCAGTGGGTGGTGCCTCCAAGTTTCGAAGATCAATATTTTGTCCGACTTGCGCACCCGTTTGTATCGGGCAAAAACTCACTCCGACACACAACAACATTGTGAAATAAAAACGGAAATTCATGTCCCACCTCCTTGGAGCACTTATATTAATTTTGCCGATTGGAATCAAGTCGTAAACGGGCAGCTTATTCACAAAACACTCGTCGCCACGGGCCTTTGAAGGGCACGCGCCAGAGAGTGCTCCAGATGATGCTCCGTACTGTGCCTCTGGAAATCTTGAGTCGCGACTCGGATTGAAGTGGATTTGCGTCACGTACCAGGTTGAGAGTACGACTGCCCATGAGGATGGGCCACGAGCAGGCGAGGCGTAGGCGGTAGTGCTCATGTGGAATTTGAAGGGTGTAATGCCAGCCAGCAGCTAGGTGATCGGAGGCTTTATTCAGCCACGGCATAAAAACTGGCTTAAGCTTTGGCCAGTTTTCGGCATCACGTAGGTCTTGGGGTTGTAGGCCTGCTACCGCCAGATCCACAGCGGGCAGATAGCAGCGGCCGCTAGCAAGGTCGTGTGGCAGATCTCGAAGGATATTTACCAATTGTAAGCCTTTGCCAAAGCGGATGGAATTTTGCACGAAACTCTGTTCGTCAATTTCAGCATTCGCAAAACAATGTGCGCGTGTGAGGTGGGTCCAAAACTCGCCGACACAACCAGCTACGCGGTAAGTGTAGTCATCCAGATCATCAGCAGTTTTCAACGCCTTCAATTCTTGGCCATCGCCAAATCGCGCAAGATCCAGTTCCTGCCCGCGCGTGATGGTCTCGAGCACCAGCTGAATCTGCCCCCGATCAGCACCTTCAATTTTGTCCAGCAGCGCAATCGCTTCGCTACTATGTTGTAGCAAAACCCGTTCCGCTTCGTTGCCCTGTTCACGCGCCAAGTGTGTGAAATCCACTGGTGGGGCACCCTCGTCACGGATGCGTGCGCGCAATTGCTGCAGTTTTTGAATACGTTTTTCCGTGGGAACCAGCTGGGTATCAGCGATAGTGTCAGAGATTCGTGCCAGCAGATAGGCGAGAGCAATCTGCGAACGTACCGAGGCAGGCAACACACGCAAGGTAAGATGAAACGCGCGCGACACATCGCGTAGGATAGGCCCGAGCAGTTCGTCGGTGAGCACCATGGTGTTCTAATGGCGTAGAAATTTGTGCCAGTACGCCAGTCGCCGTTTGAGTTCAATCTTCCCCGGTGAGCCAATCGTAGTGCGGTTGGCCATGGCGGTTTTGAGATCGAAGACTTTCAACGCGTCCTTTGTTAGATTCTTGTCTACTTGTTTCAGTTGCGCGGGCGTGAGTTGAGTGAGCCGTTTCTTTTTAGCCTCGGCAAGGGCGATGAGTTTGCCCACCACATGATGCGCCTTGCGAAAGGGCATACCTTTAATCACGAGCCAATCTACCAAATCAGTTGCCAGCAGATTGGGATCATTCACGGCCGTCGCGCAAGCCTTCGTGTTCACCCCAGTATCGCGCAACATCGCAGCCATGATCGGCACGGTGGCGCGTACGGTATCCACAGTGTCGAACAGCTGTTCCTTGTCCTCCTGCATGTCACTGTTGTACGTGAGCGGCAGGCCCTTGAGAGTGGTTAGCAGGGAAACAAGGTTGCCAATCACTCGGCCAGTCTTGCCACGAGTAAGCTCACAGATATCAGGGTTTTTTTTCTGCGGCATCAGTGAAGAGCCGGTGGTGAAGGCATCACCAATAGTGATGTAACCAAACTCCGAGCTACTCCAAAGCACGAGATCCTCGCACAAGCGCGATTGGTGCACGGCGAGCAAAGCGGACAGGCTGCAGAATTCCACCACAAAATCACGGTCGGCTACTGCATCCATCGAGTTCTGGGTGACCATCGGTTTGTCATTTGCGTCTACGAAGCCCAGCTCGCACGCAACGTACTCGCGGTCGAGTGGCAACGTGGTTCCGGCGATTGCGCCGCTGCCCAGTGGGCAGATATTTACACGCACGAGACAATCTAGCAGCCTTTCGTAATCACGCTCGAACATCTCCACATAGGCGAGCAAATGATGTGCGAGAAAGACCGGTTGTGCACGTTGCAGGTGCGTATAGCCGGGGATGAGGATATTCAGGTTGTTCTCACCTAGCTCAACAAGTGCAAGTTGCAGGTCATGAATCTCGTTGGCGAGCTCGCAAATTTCCTCACGTAGCCACATGCGGGTGTCGAGGACCACTTGATCGTTGCGTGAACGGCCGGTATGCAGTTTGGCCCCGGCTGGAACGCGTCGGGTAAGCTCGGCCTCAATATTCATGTGCACATCCTCCAGCTCGGCACGCCATTTGAATTTGCCTCTCGAAATGTCTGCGCCAATACCCTCAAGCCCGGCGACAATTCCGGCCATCTCCTTTTTCTTGAGCAGCCCAACATGATGGAGCATGCGGGCATGGGCGATGGAACCGGCAATGTCATGATGTGCTAAGCGTGTGTCGAACTTCACCGAATTGGTGAAGGCGTTCGCTTCGGTCGCCGGGCCATCTGTAAACCGTCCACTACGGGCGGTGATTTGGCTGGATTTTTTCTTCGCCATAGGGAGGGCTCAGCTTGCCGAGAAAATGCCGCGAAGTCACGCCGCTTTGTGGGGCGTGCGCTAAAGTGTGTTCGCGTGCTGCTTCAGGTGTGCCACCAATGATTCGCCCAGAGGTGTTAACTGGCCGCGCCACAAGGCACCAATGCCTACATTGGGGAAATCATTTAGCGGTAATAATTTCACGCCACTGGTTCGTTTGGCCTGCGGTAGTTTTAGCGACAGGCCTATGCCAAATCCACTACTCACATAGTTGTCAATGAGATCGAGCGAGTTCATTTCCATCCCGCTCGGCCAGTCAATTTTGCGTTTTGCCAATTCTTTCTGGAACGTGCGGCTGATGCCTTCATTGTTAGGTAGGCTGATGAGAGTTTGCTCGATACGATCTTGTTGTAGGATGGCTGCTGCGGATTTGAGCTTCGTTCGGCTAGGCACAACTAGCACCATCGGCAGTTCAAGCAGCTTATCGTGCTTCAATTCGGCTGGCGGATTGGTGTCGATGACCGTGACGCCAAGGTCAATGTCACCTTCCAATAGCCATTTCTCTATTTCCGGCTGAATACCCACACGCAGGATTGGCCGTAATGTAGGGAAATCGGTTTTGGCGGTTGCCAACACCTTTGGTAAATGTTCTCGGAAAACGACCCCAGAGGCACCGATGCGAATTGTCTGCACCATGCCACCTCGAATCGTTTCACCCACGGAATTTAGATTCTCAAAAAAGGGTTGCACAAAGGCAAACAATTCAACTCCTGCCGGCGTCAGTTCAAATGGTCGGCGCTGAAAAAGCGTCATACCTAAATCGTTCTCAAGTTGAATGACTTGAGCACTGATTGCCGGTTGCTGGATCCCATATGGCATGTTGCGCACAGCCCCTGCGATACCTTTATACTTGGCGACGTAATAAAAAAGCTCAAGGTGATGGATGTTCATAGTTGGGAGACCGGCGCAAAGATGGTTGGGGCAAAGAGCTAAGTCAATGCGACAAACTTCACATTCAGAACAGCTTCATTGCATTTAACAATTGCAACGCTAGGAGCACTGCCGTGCCGTGGATTACTAGCGGAGCCGGGATTCAGAAACAAGATGCCGTTGTGTTGGTCGTTACAGGGCATATGTGTGTGGCCGAAGACGACCACGTTGGGTTTTTCATCAGCCATGGTTGTGCGCACCAACTTCGACGGGACGGGCAGATCCACGATATGATGAATCAGGAATTTTTGACCGACAAAAGTCTCGATGCGTGTTTGCGGAAGCTGGATCGCGTAATCTGTATTGCCGAGTACTGCGCTCACGGGCGCAATGGTCTCGAGTTCAGTGATCACATCCATTGGCCCCACGTCACCCGCGTGCAAAATGTGGTCTACGCCAGCAAGAGCATTATGAACCGCATTGGGCACGTGACCATGCGTGTCCGAAATGATGCCGATCTGCATACGCTGAGTCTATCGGGCGAAATTCCAACACCCAAGCCTGATCACAGCACGGAGACAGATGCTCCACTGGCAGCGGACGAAAGCCGGAACGTTGGTACATGGAATGGGGGTTTTCAGAGTTGCCACTGTTTCCAGGATTACACGTATGACATTTTTTGGCACGCTTCTCGTAGGTTTGATCTAAAAGCAGCTGCTTCAAGCCCTGCCCGCGCCCACCGGCGTGAAGATACAATTTGCGTCGTTCCACTGAGCCATTGTCCCAGGGAGATAAAGCTAGCTAACCCAAAGATGGTATTCTCAGTTTCCTATACCGCTAAATATTCGGTGGCATAATACTTCTCGAGACTTTTGAGATAGGCTTCGTATTGCGGATCTGGTTTAAATAGATACTCACACAATATTCCAAAATTAGTTCACGGCGGGCAGGTCTATGGGTGTTGTTGACCGACAGCCAACGGTAAGTCGGGATACGGCAAATGGATTGGATTTGTTAGACACAGCGGAGAATGGTAAGTCAACTGGCGGCCGATGCAATGATGAGCGATTTGTTTGAGATTTTGTATGAAGACGATTGCCTGCTTGTCATCAACAAACCCGCCGGTCTTGTGTGCCATCCCACCAAGGGAGATGAACACTCGAGCCTCGCTGGTCGCATTCGATTATACTTTGGTAAGGATCGTCCTGTGCATCTCATTAATCGATTGGATAGGGAAACAAGCGGCGTGGTGGTGGTGGGTAAGAGCAGTGAAGCCGCCCGACAATTACGGCAGCTTTGGGTAAACCGCGAGGTGCAGAAAAAATATTGGGCTATTGTGCACGGCCACGTGGCTGAAACTGAAGGTCTCATTGATAAACCGCTCGGCAAAGATGAATCCAGCGAAGTGGCCATTAAGGATTGTGTCCAGCCCAATGGTGCTCAGGCGCAAACGCGGTTCTCTACTCACTGGCAATTTTCGCGGAGCGAAGGGGATTTCACTTGGCTGGAGGTGATGCCAGTGACGGGCCGTAAGCATCAGATTCGCATTCATCTTGCTTACCTCGGCCACCCGATTGTGGGAGATAAACTCTATGGCGTGGACGGTTCCTGTTATCTCAAGCTCGTGAAGGATGAGTTGACTGGCGCAGATTGGCAGAAACTCATTTTACGCCATCAGGCACTACACTCATACAAGGTGCGTTTTGGATGGCGTGATCAGGATTGGGAATTCACCGCGGAACCACCCGATGAGCTGGTAGATTTTATCGTAATCGTGAGCGATAGAGAGGCGATGGAATATGCTGACTGACTCAATCCCTCGCGTTGACTTTTGTCCGTAGGCTGATAATCTCACTTCCCCGATCGGCCCGTTCGTCTATCGGCTAGGACACAGCCCTCTCAAGGCTGAGAGAGGGGTTCGATTCCCCTACGGGCTACCATTTCGGGCAAGGAGTTCGAGTTTGGAAAGGCGCATGGCACAGAAATATTTTCAGATTATTTTCAATCCTACGAGTACCGTGGAACTGTCGAATATGCCGAAGGGTTTGCAATTGCAGATACTGGGCGAGTTCCGCGGGTTGCCGGATGAAGTGCGGGTAAGCGGTTATTATGGCAAGCTGGAGCACGGTGTGAAGATGCTACATCGCTATCGCGTGGGTAATTACCGCGTGTATTTTGAGTGCCATGAACTAGGTGTGGTGGTGCATAGGATTTTTTCACGGAATACACTGAAGGATTTCTTTTTTCGCAATGTGAACATGACGAAGGAAGAGGACGAAGCACTGGCGGAAAATCCAGAATTCTGGAGGATGATCGACGAGGCTGCCACAGCCTCGCGTGATGAGTAGCACTATCGCTTCTCTTCCCCTAACTCTACGTTCCAGTAGGCGACGTCGATAAAGTGCTTCCAACAGTCGTGTGTCTTCACTCCGAAACTCACCTGAATGAATGGACGCCACTTGGGTTTTCGTGGAAGCTTGATGAGGCGCATTTTGGCTTCCTTCGGTGTGCGGTTACCCTTGTGCGTGTTGCACGGGATGCAGGAGCACACGATGTTTTCCCAAGTGGTGGGACCGCCCCGGTCCCGTGGCACCACGTGGTCGAGATTCAAATCACGCCGGTCAAGTGTCTTGCCGCAGTATTGACAGGTGTTCTTGTCGCGCTCAAAAATATTATGTCGCGTGAACTTTACTTCCTGTTTTGGGAAACGATCATATCCGAGCAGCAAAATCACATGCGGAATTCGCAGGCGAAAGGATACTGTGGAGATAGATTCATCATCCGGCTCCAGCTCGGAAAAATCCGTCCATTCGCCGAAATTAAACGTGTGAAAGTTGCCATCGTCATCATTGTAGACCACTTGGGCGTGATCGGTGAATAGTAGTGTGAGGGCACGTCGGACAGAGCAAACATTTACCGCCTGCCATAAGCGGTTCAGTACCAAAACTCTTTGTCCGAGGATTGTGCTCATATTCCTATAGACACGTGCACGATAGCAATCCTTCAATCGGGTGTCAATCGGACCTCGGGACACAATTGGGCAACGGCGCGTAAAAACTTGATTGGCACTTCGATTCGTGGTAGCAAAGGGTTATGAGGGGGTGGGGATTTTCTCTATTGGGTTTCCTTTTGCTTTCGACACACGCTTGGTGTGCGGAATTTCCAAAGGATATTTATTTCCGTGGCTACGATTACTTTCGGGCTGGCGCGACCAACGAACGGGTCAAGCGATCAGACGCAGCCATGCAGCATTACCTGAGAGCGCGAGAGTGCTTTGTGCAGTTGATTGAAGAATACCCCACTTATTCTACGCATCAGGTTCGCGCCAAGCTGAGTGAAGTTGAAGCTAAACTCCGTCCGCTACTTTTTGCCCAAGGAATAGCGCCGGAGCTCTATCTCAAACCACCCCGCAACGTAGACCCAAGCGGCGTGGCAAAAACTTCTCCCTCACCCAAGATCAATGTGCCAACATCTGTTGCCAAGCCGGTTGTGCCGCAGGGGTACGAGCAAATCCTCGCACAAATGCGTACGGATATGCAGCGACGCGATTTGGAAAAACACCAAATGGAGGCGAATCATCAGGCACAGTTGCGTGAAGCGTTGGCAGCTCGGCCGAAGGCTCTGGAACCGGGCGAATTAGCCAAGCAAGTGAAGGTCAATGAATCATTGAAAAAGGACTTTGAATACCTCAAAACGCAAAGTCGAAAAGGCGAAAGTTCGTTGTTTAAAGCGGCTCAAGAACTCGACCAATTACAAAAAGAAAACGCCTTATTGCAAAGGCGCCTGTCTGAGGCTGGCTCACCGACACAAATGCAACTTCTTAGCGAAGAAAACCAATCTCTTCGCGCTCATATTGCCAAGCTTAGTCTTGGCATGAAGGGAGGGACTGGAGTGAGTTTACTACAGTCTCAACTGGCTAAGGAACGCCAGAGAGCGCAGCAACTCGAGGCAGAGAACGTAAGGCTGCGAAAAATTCTCACCGATCCAACCCGCCCCTGATTTGCTATGCGCGTCACTGGCGGGCAATGGGCAAAGCGTAAAATCGCCGTGCCGTCTGGCATGGGCGTGCGACCTACACCGGACAAGGTTCGCCAAGCTATTTTCAATAGCCTTGGTAATTGGGTCGCAGGTTGTACCATACTGGAACTTTTTGCTGGCAGCGGCGCCCTCAGTCTGGAATGTCTCAGCCGTGGTGCGACCTCTGCTTTGTGCGTGGAGCAAAGTGCTAAGCATGCCAGTTACATAAAGCGTAACGCGCGTGAATTGGATGCCCAAATAGATATACGCGTGCAGGATGCGATGAAGTCGGTGAAACAACTGGCAACATCTATCCGGCAGTTTGATTTTATTTTGGCTGATCCTCCCTATGGTGAAAAGACCTCGCTGGGGAAACGTTCTCAAAGCTGGGCGCAACAATTGATTGATGATGACGTATTGCCGGGGATTCTGGTTAGTGGAGGTTTACTGCTCGTTGGTCATGCAAAGCGCGATGAAGTTGAATTGTCCGCGCACTGGCATGAGCGCAAGACATTAAAGCACGGCGACACGTGGATCAGGATTTTGGAGCATTCGTCGACCGTGTAAGAGCGCCCACCGTGGCGATCATCGGGTAGAGCTTCTCGAAATACCACAGCTTGGCAAAATAAAAACCAATTGGCGAAGGGGTCTTCCAATCATTATTTTCTACCTGTTCCACCAGCCATAGTAACCCTAGATCTCTTGCTTTTTCTAGTTTTGCATGGGTTTCTTTGTCTTCCTCCCGCACTTCCGCAAGAGCTTCCAGTGCCACGGCGGTTTCCTCGATGGACGGTTCGCCTCCCTTGTAGCCGCTCCACGAACCGTCCTCGCGCTGCATTTCAAGCAATGCATTTTTAGCCCGGGTTACGCGCAGTCCTCCACCAGGTAGCGCCTTTTGCTTGGGGTCATTGAGTGCGAGCAACACCTTGGCGGTGCCATAGGTCCAGTTAATTTCATTGGGTGAATGTTGGTTGCCAAACCATAGTGGGGTCCAGCCGTCCATGCCGGCTCCTTCACTTTGGGCTAAGAAACGCGCGGCTTTGAAAAGCCCAGTGTCCAAACGCTTTTTCAATTCAGGAAATTCATCAGCCCAAGCGATCCAAGCACGGATGGTATGCGCGGTGAGATCCGGGCTTGAGCGATCGAATGGAAGATTGCTCCAACCCCGGCAAAAAGTGGGAATCCCTCCATCACGGTTCTGAAGGTTCAGCAGCCAGATGCAGGCATGGCGTGCGGCTTCACGTGTGGTATCGGTGATTTTGCCAAGCGTTTTCAATGCGAGAAGTGCGCCGGGTGTATCATCGGCATCGGGCACTCCTCCAGGCAGATTTGTCCAGGCCCAACCACCTGGAGGGGCATTGGTAAATGGATGGACCTTGATATATTGTTGGCCAAGTAACCAGTCGCGCAGATAGTCACGCTCATTTTCGTTCAGTAATTCCCGCGCGTCTTCACCGAGGGCATTGATGGAGAGAGTTGTGACCCATGTGGCCAGGTTTGTGTCAATTGGCCAACTCCCGTCAGCACGTACGGAGTCAGCGAGAAAACCCACACCCTTTTTTACTACTGGATGGTTTGCGAGTCTGCTACCAGCCAGACTCATAGTCACAAAACTGGTGAGCGGGGTGGCCTCAAGAAAACCGCCGTTTTGGGGTTGGATTCTTTCTAGAACCTTTAGTGTCTTTTCGCGGGATGCGTTACGGAGGGTTTTGGTGATTGGATTCCACGTAGGCAAGTGATGATGCCGACATTGGCCAATGGCAATTAGTGCGGGCAGTGCATAGCTCACCACCGGTAAACGCAACGCGGCAAACCAGTTTTGCGGTAAAGCAGCCAACTCAAAAGGTAGTGGTAACACATCAGCCCAGTCCACTTTTCCAGCCAACGCACAGTGTGTGAGGATGGGGATTGAAAAGGTGCGATCCTTGCCGTAACGCCTAATGATTGCGGGAGCAATCTGCTCAGGCTCTGTTCCTCCAGCAGATCGTGTAAGCCATGCTGTGGCATTCTTGACAGTGGCTCGATATTTTTCTTCCGCTTTGGGGACAGCGCTGAAAGTTGCCCAGCAAAGGGTGGTGGTCGATATATTGCTGATACTCTTAGTAGTGTCGCCCCAGCCACCATCTTGATTGGCGTTGGAGGCGAGCCATTGGAGGCCGCCATCGATGAGAGCTTGATGATTGGCTTCGGTTTCTCTCTGGACAATTTGTAGTGCAACTACAGCAGTGGCGGTAGCTAGAGCACTACTGGATAGCTCGCCGGTCCAATGTCCTTGTTTGTTGCGTTGGGCGAGTAACTCCTTGCGTGCAGTTTTTTGTGCGGCTTTGAGTCTATCTGGATCGATGGTCACGAGTCCTCCGGCGTAGGTTTGCGCTTTTCCTGAAAGAATGTCCGAAGCAAGCTGGAACAGTCCACCTCCATGATTCCCGAGGTGATATCACACTGATGATTGAGGGTGGGGAATTGGAGCAGATTCATTGCGCCACCAGCAGCACCTCCTTTGGGATCAGGCGCGCCATATACAACCCTTGCCAGTCGGCAATGTACGATGGCTCCGGCACACATCGGGCAGGGTTCCTTGGTCACGTACAGTGTACAGTCGGTAAGTCGCCAATCACCCACCGCAGCCTCGGCGGCGGTTAGTGCGAGCATTTCGGCATGAGCGGTGGCGTCATTGAGCAACTCGACTTGGTTCCACCCGCGGGCAATTACGGTGTCATTTCGCACGACCAAGGCACCCACTGGAACTTCATCCGCTTCATAGGCCTTCACTGCCTGCCGTATTGCTTGACGCATAAAATATTCGTCGCTCTGCAAATCGATGATGGGCTCGTCACTCATGTAATGGGGTTGGACTGCTCAAGATTCCATTTGTTCGGTTCGCCTTTTGTACAACGACAGTGCGCGGCAAAAAAGCCTCCCCGGTGCTGCCAGAAGAGGGGCCAAATTTGTTCACGGTCGGTTAACGGCAAATTAAGCGCATCTAACTCTTCACGCTTGGCAAATTGAAAGGTGCCTTCTGAATGGGCGGGAGGCAGTTCGGTTAAGGGAGGTTTAATTTCAAAAAGGAACATCAACCAATGGGCCTGTTCCTCATACCCGTGTTCGCTGATGACTCCAGTGAGATGGAGATCAGTAGGTTGAATTGTGATCTTCATTTCTTCTTCTGCCTCTCGCATTGCGCAGGCATGAGGACTTTCGCCGAAGTCCGTTTGAAGCTTACCGCCTGGTGGGCTGTAAAGTCCTTGATTAGGTTCCTTATTCCGCTTTAGCAAAAGCACCCGTCCATCGATGTCGAAACCAAAAAGCAGCGTGGCAATATGATATGGCAGCTGCATGATGGGCAGTGAATCAGTGCTCATCACGCTTTCCCAGCCTTTTTTGGGGGCTTATTTAAAAGTGAATTGTGTGTGAGTAACTTGGCCTTTGATCTTTCCCCTTCTAATATAAAAGACGCCGCGACGATTCGAATGCAGCCAAGGTGAAACCCCTCATGTCTCATTCATCAGTAAATAATGTAGGTCTGGTGACTTGTTCTTCTTTCCGCTTTGCGAGTTGTCGAACCTGTACCTTTACCCGCACTCGATGAAAAACGAGAAGCTTCTCACCGCACTTAAAATCCTCGGGGTTATCGCGAGTCTTTATCTGTTTCTGATCGGTATTGGTGGCATGGGTGCGGCTTTCAAGGGTGAATTTAAGGAAACGGCAGCAAAACTACTCGAGGCCACACGCTCACCGATTGTGGGGCTTTTCATCGGCATTCTCGCTACCACCATTGTGCAGAGTTCCTCCACAACCACCAGCCTGATCGTGGGCCTCGTGGCTGCAGGGGCGGTGGATATTGGCGGTGCCATTTTTATGGTGATGGGTGCCAATGTGGGAACGACTGTCACGGCCAAGATTGTCTCGCTTGGGCATATCACGCGCAAGGCGGAGTTTCGGCGCGCCTTTGCGGCGTCGTCAGTGCACGATACGTTTAATCTCATCACAGTGGCGATCCTGCTCCCCTTGGAATACTCATTCCATATTCTGGAACGAATGGCTCGTTATATGGGAAGTGCTTTTGTGGATGTGACCGGTGTGACCAAGCCAGAGAATTACGTGAAAAAGGCCACCAAACCGGTCATCGAGTGGATGGGGGATGCCCTGAATAGCGAGCTTTGGTTACTGGTTGTTTCAGTAGCCATCACGTTCTTCATGCTCTTTGCCATTGTGAAATTACTGCAAAGTTTGGTGTTAAAGAAGCTGGAGTCGTTTTTTGATGCCTATCTTTTCCGCAATGCGGCCACCGCTTTCGCCGTGGGGATGTGTCTCACCGTGATGGTGCAGAGTAGTTCAATCACCACATCTCTCATTGTGCCGCTTGCTGGGGCGGGGGTACTGCGGCTTCAACAAATTTTTCCCTTCACTATTGGGGCCAATATTGGCACCACCGTTACAGGCTTATTGGCGGCCTTGGCTGCTGCCAGTGCGGCGGATTTGTTACCGAATGGGGAAGTGGATCCCAAGGTAATAGCGGGGGCTACGGTGGCGTTTGCCCACCTGTTGTTCAATTGCACCGGGGCGATAATCTTCCTGCCTTTTGCGCCAATCCGAAACTTGCCCGTTATGTTTGCCGAGCGGCTGGCAGAGCTCTGCCTGAAGAATCGTTTAATTCCGATCGTGTTTATTGTTGTGGTCTTTTACCTCATCCCAATCATTGTAACTTGGAACTCCATTGCAGCTGCGTTCAATTAATAGTAAGCTATAAATCATGTGGAAGAATATTATCGGCGTCTTTAAGAAGGACAATCTCT
>CBFHWX010000067.1:0-15325 GCA_965659445.1 Limisphaerales bacterium
ATCACGCCGTGAGCGCCTTCATTCAGGATGTGCACGAGCGTGGGTTGAGCGAGAAGATTCTACTGGTCGTTACCGGTGAAATGGGCCGCTCACCGCGCCTCAACAAGAACGGTGGGCGTGAACACTACGGCAATCTCACCTCGCTGTTGGTATCGGGAGGTGGCCTAAAGATGGGGCAGATTGTTGGCGCGTCCGACCGGCAGGCTGCCGAGCCCGCCACACGACCGTACGACCCGAAACACTTGATGAGTACGGTGATGCACACTCTGTTTGACATCGGAAAACTGCGCATCACCGATGGCATTCCAAAGGAAGTGATTGATGCAATCACTGCCGGCTCGCCAATTCCAGAATTAGTCTAATTTTTTGCGGTTAATTCACACAAATTCGGTAACTATACCGAATATTTTCTTCTCAAGGATGGTCAAAAGTCGGCTAGTCATTTTTAAATAAGTGACGATCCGTTATAACCAAAATAGGTTGATATTTGTGAATAAATCTGTTAATAACCGTGTCTTCTGAGGGGGAAATAGACTCAAAAGTAAACCCGGAAGTGTCGCTTACGGGCGTGGTTATGAAGGTTATTGGTCGTATATGGCTTCCTGTAACGGTTTTTGTGGCGTTTTTGTTGGCGCTATTAAACCGCAAGGATCTCTATGAGAGCTTCGTTGCGAATGGTCGTTTTGTGTCTGAGGCGGTGTTCGTCTACGGGGTGCAGATTGGTGCATGGTTGTCCTCGGCATTTCTGGTTAATCGCCTGATTACGGTTTTCTTTTGGGACGGTTTTATTGGGGGTCTTTCGGAACGAAAGATTTCACGGCTGCCGAAAGATGTCACCGCCATCGTCATCTTTTCCATCGCTGGTTTGGCCATTGCCTCCACTGTATTCAACAAGGATACGACCAAGATTATAGCAGCCTCAGGGGCTGTCAGTATTGTAGTCGGATTGGCTTTGCGCACCGTGATTCTCGACCTCTTCATGGGTTTGGCTATTCACGTGGATCGCCCGTTCAAGATGGGTGATTGGATCATGGTGCACCAAAATCGTGTGGAGACACACATCATAGCCGAGGTAATCGAGATCAATTGGCGGACAACGCGCCTGCGCACAACGCGAAACAACATGGTGGTGATACCCAATAGCAAGTTGGGTGACACCATTGTGACCAATTACATGGAGCCCAAGCCACACTTTCGCATGGAGCTGGACTTCATAATTGATTTTGAAGTGTCTACCGAAAGAGCGACCAGAGTATTGACTGCCGGCATTCGGGCAGCATGTGAAATTAAAGGGATTTTGAATAAACCAGAACCCGAAGTGCGTTTAAAAAAATCTACTCTCGAGGGAATGGCCTATGAAGTGCGTTACTTTATTTTGCCTAAGCACATCTCGCCCAATGAGTCCCTACATGTGGTGAACCGAACGGTTCTTGATCATTTGATCAATTCGGGTATCATGCCGGCACATTCGAAGGAGGAGGTGTTTCTTTCCAGGGGTAAAAAGCGGACACTTGATGCGTCGTTGGATGAGGATCTATACCAATTGCTTACGCGGACGGAGCTGTTTAGACAGCTCAATGCTGGCGAGTTTAAGGAGTTATTTTCAGAAATGCAAAAGCGCACCCTGGCCGAGGGTGAAGTGCTATATCAGCAGGAGGATGAGGGCCATTCCATGTTTGTATGCTTGGAGGGGTTGTTAAGTAGTTCAGTTGAAACAGAAGAGGAAGGGTATGTAAAAGTAAGGACCATTCGAGCTGGTCAACATTTTGGGGAGGGGGCCGTTCTGGGGGATCAACGCCGTAAAACCACGATAACGACCAACACGGAAGTATTGTTATATGAAATTACAAGCGAAGCGCTTGGGTCTAAGCTAGAGGAACACACTGAATTACGGACACAATTGCAAGCCAGTGCCGATGAGGCGCTCGATAAGGTGAAGCGGATGGTGGAGCAAACCGTCAAAGAGAAGGCGGCAAAACCTGTGGTCAAAAGGAAAACAGCGATGCAAAAAGTTGCGCAAGCCTTCTTCCCGGGCATGTTCGAGGGTGGAGAAGAAAAGAAGGATAAGTAGGACTTGTCTGATGGGAAATAAAACGAACCTCGGTCGGATGAAATGGACAGTGCTGGCCCTAATATTGGGAATCACAGGGTTTACTCAAGCACAGCTCGTGCCAGGTGTTGGAGTGGGCCCGAATCGTAGTCGTGTGAAGCCATGGTTGCAAAACGCGCTGAGTGAGCTCGCTAATCTGCCCAGCACCAACACGGTTGCAGTTGCTTCCAAGCGCATCACGCTGAGCTACATTGATCCTGCGCGTGCGACGCAGTTACTGACATTACACGGTTACACAATTGGTAAGTCCGATGCTCCGATTGATCCGGCCAATCTTCCGGTTATTATCGCGCTGCCGGGCACGACATTCCACGAGATAGTGCCTAAAGGGGAGGAAAAATTCCCGCAAACGGAAACCGATCCGCTCAATGAGCTGGTAGTGTTCCATAATGAGAATGATCCGGCACAATTGAGTGGTCTGATTGCCATACTGAATAACGACGTGGATAAGCCAGCCCGGCAAATTATCATTGAGGCGATGATTCTTGAAATTTCCACAACATCCTTGAAGGAGTTGGGGGTGCAATGGACGCGAGCCTCTGCGGCCAAGGCGAGTGGAAACTTCGTGAATTCAAAACTCAGCGGCTTGACCGTTGGTAACCTGAAACATCCGACAGCGGAGGCGGCTTTAAACCTCACGACCAAAGGGATTTTTCATGATCTGAATACACAGATCAAGGCACTCGTACGCGATGGTGAAGCTGAGATACTTTCCCGACCCAGCGTGCTAGCGCTCAACAATCGCATGGCGTACATCAGTGTGGCAGAGGATATTCCCGTGGCCAGAAGCAGTTATGCCAAGAATGACTACCAGAGCACCAGCTTCTCGAAAGAAAAGGCAGGCATCACTCTGTCGCTGAGGCCGCGAATCGATGCCAAAGGCGAGGAGGTGAGCATGCAGGTAAATGCTGAGGTGACCGCGAAGGTGCCTGATGCGGACCTTGAGATTAGGAATGCTGCGGGGATGATTCTTGCCAGTTCACCAACCATTTCCAGACGAGAGGTAAGGACCTATGTAAGGGTGGCCAACAACACACCATTTATCATCGGTGGCTTGATCGCAAAGGATAAACAAAGCACCACGGACAAGGTGCCGTTGTTGGGCGATCTGCCAATCCTTGGGCCGCTTTTCCAAAGCAAGAAGAATAGCGCTGTCAAGCGTGAGGTGATTATTGTGCTGACCCCCTTTGTGCTGCCCGAGGAACATGTAATGGGCAAAAACATGCCGAAGGATGAGGATGCCTTTGACAGCGTGGACAATCAGCTCTTCCGTGATGCCTATCGCATCCGTGCGGAGGACACGTTTGATCTCAACTATCTTTTCGAGAATAAACAGCTGCAACGCATGAAGGCCTTGGCCAACCGAATCGTGGCTGGCAACGTGTTTCTGACTGAGCAATATCCCTACAATAAATTCTATGGTAAAGCTGTGCCGGGCGAAACCATCCTGTGTTATCGCCAGATTTATGAAGTCCTCAAGCGGAAGGATACGCAGACCAAGTTGGAGTCCTCAAAACTCATCTTTTTTGAACCCGACAAGAATATACAGTCCGGTCATCGCGTTCGATTTTTGGGGGACTATATCAGAATTCAAGCACCAGACGTTTTGACTGAGCAGGGTGGCGACAAAGCGATTGCAATTACCTACACCCTTCAACGGGATTCGGACAACGCGAAATCCATCTTCAGAGAACCAGTGCCCGAGATCAACATGATTGACTGTCCTAGCGAAGCGGATTGGAGGAAAAAATTGTGGGAACTCAATCAACCCGCGGTCGATGGACAGGAAAAGTATACCGTTTTATTGCGTCGTAAGCAGGATGTGGATCGACTTAAGTATGCAGTGCTGATGAAGAAAACTGTTGAACTGAATACTGAGGGGCTCGTGCTGAGCTTAAGTAATTTTACCCGTGGTAGACTTCTCCTCATACCGCGGGTGAAGCCACAAGATATCGAACTGATCGACGGTGATGTGGCCCGTTCATTCTTTTATTCAGAAATGTATTATCAAGCTTCACAGGTTGAGATGGAGAAAGATATTGCTGCCTTCCGTAAAGCAATCGAGAAGAAGGATCACTTAAAGCAATTGTTGCAAATCAGTCCGAATAGATAAAATGGGTGTGAAAGAAAGGAAAATATGAACAATCGTACTCAACTGATGATCGGCGTGGCCTTGTTTGGCATAGTCGCGGTGTTGTTTGTTCTGCCTGAATTCAGGGCAGGTAAGTTAGAGGATCAGCAAGCCGAAAAAAAAGTTTCGGAACAAGCAGCTGCTGAGCCGAAAAAGAAAACGCAAGTGACCCTCGAGCCGGAGGTGGCGTCCGAACAAGCAGCTGTTGTGGGAGTGAGGGACAAGCAATCAGGCCTAGAGACGGAGCCTGAATCATCGCCAGATCCTGATGGGAGTGAAACGTTTGAGGGCGAGGAAACTCCAGAACCCGAAGAATCAGAAGCACCTATCAATCCGATTCTCACCTTGGTGGATAAAATAGATGGTGCCGCAGGAAAAGTACGGGTACTGAGTAACCTTGCCCGGTCACTTGCGAGCACTGGTGATACTGAACAGGCCAATGCCATTCTCGCTCAAGCCGGTGAAATCATGGACACCATTGAAGCTGTCGATGAACTGGCTTCTACGACAGGTTTTTTTGCCTCTGCAAAATTACATATGGGTGAGACCGATGCTGCTATGGAAATGTTGGAACGAACCCTTGGCCTCGTTAAAAAAATTGAGGGTAATGAAGCCAAGTTAGCAGCGGGGAAACAACTGATCGACGTGCTGGGCGAGTTTCCTGATAACGAACGTGTTCAAAAATTCATCACAAGGTTCAAGGAGCACGTACAGGCATTGACCCACCAGTCGAATCCAATTCTCAGTCTGATAAACAATATCGAGGGTTCCGAAGGCCGTATACGGGTGTTGTGTAATTTGGCTGGAACGCTCGCGCAGGCGGGAGACATCCAACAGGCCACATCGCTGCTTGCCGAGGCACAGAAAATTGTTGATTCAATTGAAGACAAATCCGAACTTTCGCCCTCCCTTAGTTATCTAGCCGTGGCGCAAATCAAGCTCGGCAAACCTGACGAAGCCAAGGTCACGCTCGCAACCGCACTTTCAACGGTCGATAAGATCGAGGGAATCGAAGCCAAGGTTGGCTCTTTTGGTAAACTCATCACCGCCCTGAATGAACTTGATGATCAGGAGCAAATTAGAACCGTCATTGCGCAATCTCTGAATCTTGCAGGTGAGATACAGCAAAAAGCCCAAGTAGTGCTACAGCAATCACTGACACTCGTAAGCAAGATGAAAGATGGTGAAGAGAAGGCGACCGCGCTACAGCAAATTGCCTCCGCCATGTCGCAGCCCGGTAATCCCAAGCGGTCGGAGGAAATTTTTGTGCAAGCCCTCACCATCGCCACGCAAATTGCCGATGCCGAAAAGAAAGCGTTGGTGCTCGAGAAGATTGCCTCTACTTTTGCGCAGACAGGGTCTGGGGGGAATTTTACTCAGCTGCAATTCAGCATCGGTTGGATGTATTTTGAAGGTCAGAACTTGCCCAAGGATCACGCGCGCGCAGTCTCATGGTTTCGCAAGGCTGCTGAATTGGGTCACCCGCAAGCGCAGGTGAATCTGGCCATGATGCACATGGAAGGCAAAGGTGTACCGGCGAACAACGCAGAGGCTCTCAAATGGTTCACTCAAGCCGCCGAACAGGGAGATACTGAGGGCCAAACCGCACTGGGCATGATGTACGCGCTAGGGCGTGGTGTGGAAACTGATCTGGTTCAGGCTAACAAATGGATTTTCATCGCCGCCGAACAAGGCGATAAAGACGCCTTGTCAGCACGCACACAGCTTGCTGAAAAGCTTACGCCCGAGCAACTGGCAGAATCCATAAAACTCGCCAAGGAATGGCAGGTTGAGCGAGGCGCAAAGCCATCTGCTTCGGCCCCTGTGCCCGAACCCAAAATAACTGCCGGGAAATAGGCCAAAATTTATTAAAAAATATTTCCCGAAAGGGTTGACAAAATACGTACACGTATTAATATGTACGTGTACGTAATATTTAGCGTGCCTGTGATCAACAAAAAACGGGACAAATCTTTATGAAAATCAAACTTATTACTCTTTCAATGGTTGCCGCATTCACCCTCGGATTGATGGGTTGTGCTGGGCCGATGAATAACACCGAGCGTAACGCCGCGACAGGCGCAGTGCTGGGCGGAATTTTAGGAGGTGTGATCGGGCATAACAAAGGTCGCAAGACCGCGGAAGGCGCGGCGATTGGGGCCTTGGGTGGCGCTGTGTTGGGTGGCGCCCTCGGGAACCGACAGGACAAACAGTTCGGAAACAAATAACCTTGGCTCTCTCCGTGTCTCCCCGCCGGCGTAATCCGGCGGGATTTTTTTGTGTGACACATTAATGCGGTTGACGAGGCATAATTGCTCTGCCGTGATTGGCGCATGCGGAATACAATCATTCTTCTCGTAAGTGCCGCTGCTATTTTTTCTGACGCAGCTGATTTCAAGCCTACCGCGCAAAACCGTATCGTTTCCAAGGGCGCAACGATGGAGATGGTCTGGGCGGAGGGAGAGTTCACCGAAGGGCCAACGCTCGGACCGGACAATGTGATATATTTTTCAGACATCGGAAATCGCACGATGCGTTTTGATCCGGCTACGGGTAAGACCACAGTCCACCGTGCGGCAAGTGGCAAGTCCAATGGACTGATGATGGATCGCAAAGGTAACCTTATTGCCTGTGAAGGTGCCAATGGTGGCAATCGCCGCATCTCACTTACCTCACCCACTGGGAAAACAACCGTGGTGGCGGATCGCTGGAACGGCAAAAAATTCAATTCACCCAATGACTTGGCCATCGATCCAATGGGGACTATCTACTTCACTGATCCCCGCTATGGGGGAAATGAACCGCGGGAAATTGATTTTGAGGGTGTGTTTTTTGTCAAGCCGGGTGGAGCAGTAAATTTAGCTACCAAGGATTTGGAAAAACCCAATGGCATTTTAGTTTCTTTGGGTGGCAAAAATGTTTACGTAGCGGACAATAACAATAATCCCGGGGGGCACCATCATTTGGTGGAGTTCACGGTTCGGAAGGACGGTACGTTAGGTGGCAAAAAAGTGCTGTTTAATTTCGGACCGGGTCGGCGTGGCATCGATGGCATGACCCTGGACGTTAAGGGCAACATTTACGCTACGGCTGGCAAGGGTGAGCGTGCCGGCATTTACGTTTTTTCGTCCACAGGTAAAAACCTTGCCTTTATCAAAACCCCTGGTTCGCCGACCAATTGTGTGTTTGGCGGTGGCAAGGAAAAGAGCGTACTCTATATCACCGCGCAATCGGCACCAACGGCTGATGGCACCAAGCCGTGGGGGCTCTTTCGCATTCGATTGAAAATCGCGGGGCATCACATTTTTGAGTAGCCATCTGTGGGAGGCAATAGGCTGAGTTTATTGATGCTTTTTCGCCGTCTTTTTGTTACTTAGCCCCGGTTCCCCATGAAGTTATTACGTTTATTTCTCTTGGGCTTGCTTGTTGCGTGCAACGTGACGGCACAGCAGAAACTGCCGAACATTCTCTGGATTACTTCGGAGGATAACGGTCCTGAACTTGGCTGTTACGGTGATAAGTATTCCAAGTCGCCCAACCTCGATGGACTGGCGGCCAAGGGGATGATGTACCTCAACTGTTGGTCCACCGCGCCCGTGTGCGCGCCCGCCCGCACGACACTCATCAGTGGGCTCTATCCGCCGAGCACCGGGGCCGAGCATATGCGCAGCAACACGAGTCTGCCCGAAAGGTTCAAGATGTATCCTCAGTACCTGCGTGCGGCCGGCTACTACTGTACCAACAACTCCAAGGAGGACTTCAACCTCGCCAAGCCGGGACAGGTGTGGGACGTGGGTGGCCGCAAGTCGCATTGGAAAAATCGTCCGGAAGGTAAACCTTTCTTTGCGATCTTCAATCATACAATCAGCCACGAGAGTCAGATTCGTAACAACATTCCCGAGGCGAACAGGATTCATGACCCGAAGAAGGTGCGAGTACCTGCGTACCATCCGGATACGCCTGAGGTGCGCAAGGACTGGGCACAGTATTACGATCGGATCACCATGATGGACGCGCGCGCCGGGCAGAATCTCAAGGAGATATCTGAGGCCGGTTTGGCCGAGGATACAATTGTCTTTTACTATGGCGATCACGGTTCAGGCATGCCCCGAAGCAAACGCTGGCCCTACAACAGCGGCCTTAACGTTCCGCTAATTCTCTACATTCCCGAAAAGTGGCGTCACCTGGCGCCGAAGGATTACAAGACCGGCGGAAAAACCGACCGGCTCGTTGGCTTCATTGATTTCGCGCCAACACTATTGAGTCTCGCTGGTATCAAGCCACCCAAGCACATGCAGGGCTATGCGTTTATGGGCAAACACGCCGCGCCGGAGCAGCCCTACATTTATGGTTTTCGCGGCCGTATGGATGAGCGCTACGACATGGTGCGCGTGGTGCGCGACAAGCGCTACATCTACATTCGAAACTACATGCCGCACAAAATTTATGGGCAATACATCTCCTACATGTTCAAGACCCCGACCACTCAGGTGTGGCACGATATGTATCAAGCCGGCAAACTCAATGCTGCACAGTCGAAGTTCTGGCAAACCAAGCCTGCCGAGGAACTCTACGATTTGGCCAATGACCGTGATGAGGTCAACAATCTGGCCGATTCAAAAAAGCACGCGGATATATTAAAGCGCCTGCGCAAGGCTCAGCAGGCCTTGGCGGTGAAGATTCGTGACGTGGGATTCTTACCTGAAGGCGAGATTCATAGCCGTAGCGGTGAGGGTGCCCCATATGACATGGGTCACAACGATAAGGCCTATCCCATGGAGCGGGTTATGCATGCTGCTGAGATTGCCTCAATGAAAAGCGAACCCGCCGGGAAGGAACTGGCGAAGCTTATCACGGACAAGGATAGCGCCGTGCGCTATTGGGCCGCGATGGGATACTTGATTCGCGGTAAAAAAGCCGTGGCCTCAGGCCGCGAACAGTTGCGAGAGGCGTTGAATGACAAATCCACCGCCGTGGTTTGTGTCGCGGCGGAGGCCTTGGGCCGTTACGGCAAGGGCAAAGATCAATCTGTTGCCGTAGATACCCTGATGAAACACGCCGATGTGTCGAAGAATTCGGTCTTCACCTCCATGCTCGCGCTCAATGCGCTTGATTACGTGGATGATAATGCCAAGCGCTATGCTGCCACCATCAAGGTGCTCCCTGCCAAGGGCAAAATCACTCCAGCACGAATGGGCAACTACGTGCCCAATCTTATTAGCAAGACGGCTGCTGACCTAGGGGCAAAAGTGGAAACCAAACCTAAACGACCCCGAAAGAATCGGAAATAGGCCGATTTCTCTCCAATTAGTAAAGGGCACTTAGGTAATGTGGGCGCCCTTGGTCTCTACGTAAACCGCATAGAGTGATTGGCTGGCAGTCATGAAGAGGCGGTTGCGCTTAGTGCCACCGAAGCAGACGTTACTGCAGATCTCCGGCAAGAGAATTTGCCCGATGCGTTGGCCGGCCTTGGGTTCGAAGATATGCACGCCATCGTAGCCCGCACCCACCCAACCGGCGCTGGACCAGATATTGCCATCTTCATCGCAGCGGATGCCATCAGCCATGCCGGCCTTTACGACCTTTTGCACCAGGCCGTTGGCATCCTTTTCCTCCATCTCAAGTTTCATGCTGGCAAATTCCTTGCCGTTCCTGAGGCTTGTCCTGTTAAAGACATCCCACACCTTGATGTTTTTTGGTGCGTTGGGGTAATGCGATGAGCCGGTATCGGCCACGTAGAGTTTTTTGTAATCGGGGCTGAAACACAGGCCGTTGGGCTTGAAAATTTCATCAGTCACCTTGGTGAGTTTACCGCTCTTGCCGTCGATGCGGTACACGGCTTCTTTCTGGATCGGCTGCACGCTGCCGGTCTTGGCTTTGTTGCCTTCATAATTCATAAGGCTGCCGTAGCCCGGGTCGGTGAACCAAATACCACCATCTGGATGTACTACCGCATCATTCGGCGCATTGAATTGTTTGCCGCTGAATTGATCGGCCAGCACGGTGATCTTGCCGTTGTACTCGTAACGCACTACGCGGCGGTTGCCGTGTTCGCAGGAAATTTGCCGGCCTTCCCAGTCGAAAGTGTTGCCGTTGCTGTTGCCGCTGGGGTGACGAAACTTGCTTACGTGGCCGTCCTCTTCGAGCCAGCGCATCTGGATGTTGTTCGGGATATCGCTCCACAAAAGATACTTGCCCACGCCATTCCACGCCGGCCCTTCGGCCCATAGCATGTCAGGGTTCGTATACAGCCGGCGGATGGGCGTGTTGCCGAGCTTATACTTTGCGAAGGCGGGATCCAGGACCAGCACATCCGGCTCCGGATAGCGCGTAGGATTTTTACCAGTCCAGTCGCGTGGCGTGCCTTCCTTGGCGGCGGTCATAACCGCACCCGCCAACGTGGCCGTAGCCAGGAAAGTGCGTCGATTGAAATCGTTGGATTTTGTCGAGACCATTGAAGTTGCTTTTATGTTCATGATTAAACGGGTTGCCCAGAGCGTGGTCTGCCTGTTTCGCACGTGCAAGAAAAAGCTCGCGGGAATCGTGCCAGTAGCAAACGATTCGTTATCACGATGACGGTTTCTACCGACAAAAAAATAGATTTCCCCTGCATGATGCGAGTGAGGCAGGTATTTGAGGAGACGCCGCCGGTGGACATCTCGGCCGCCGTAGCCGCGGAGATGGAGGTGGTGCGTGGCGACCTTAAGCCGGGTCTGCGTGTGGCCGTAGCGGTGGGCAGTCGGGGTATTACGAATTTAAAAGACATTGTCACCGCCGTCATCGGCCAGCTTAAGGATGCCGGCACGGAGCCGTATATTGTGCCGGCTATGGGGAGTCATGGAGGCGCGACTTCCCATGGGCAAACGGAATTGCTCGGCGAATACGGTGTCACCGAAGCCGCCATGGGTGCGCCCATACGCGCAGCGATGGAGGTGGATCATATCGGACTCACACCCGAAGGTTACGATGGCTACATTGCACGTGAAGCTCTGGCGGCAGATGCTATTGTGCCAATAAATCGCGTAAAACCACACACAGATTTTGCGCCCCCGTTGGGCAGTGGGCTGTTAAAGATGCTGGTCGTGGGTCTTGGTAAACGCGTTGGCGCGGAGACTTTTCATCGCGCTGCCAGTCGATATGGCTACGAGTCGATGCTTCGAAGTATCAGTCGGCTTATTCGTGAAAAAGCACCTGTTCTTTTCGGTGTTGCTGTTGTTGAAAATAGCTTTCACCAGATTGCCGATATTGCTGTGGTGCGCGACGTGGACATGGAGCCACGCGAAGAAGAGCTTTGCGCTGCGGCTAGGCGCCTGATGCCACTATTACCGTTTGAGGATATTGATATCCTTGTCGTCGATCGCATTGGCAAGAATATCAGCGGCAGTGGTATGGATCCGAATGTGACTGGCCGCCGTGGGCACGGATATTCCAGCCACCTTTGCGATCGCGAAGAGATCAGCCCGGATATCAGGCGTATTTTTGTGCGTAATCTTACGCCGCAATCGCACGGTAACGCTGTCGGTATTGGCATGGCTGACGCGGCTACGCAGCGTCTTGTCGACCAAATCGATCATCACGTGACGGATATCAACGTGCAGACCTCTAATGTTTTTCAGGCCAGTAAAGTGCCCATGCACTTCGATACTGATCGTGAAGCCATCTCGCTTTTGCTTCGCTCGCTTGTCATCCCCGATATAACCCAAGCCAAAGTCGTCCGTATCTCCAACACTCTGGATTTAAACGAGGTCGAAGTATCCGAAATTTACGCTGATGAAATAAGCGGTCGTGATGACTTGGAGGTCATCGACGGTGCCTCGGACTGGCCTTTCAATGATGATGGTAATTTGCGCGATCTACTGGAGTAGTCGCGATTAACTTCAGGCTTTATCCGTCATTCGACTGATCCGAAGGTGGCCGTCGTAATGGGCGGTGACAAGTCGCGTGGGGTCGGGTGAGAGATGCAAATCCCGACAGGTGTCCTTCATTTTGAATTTGTGGAACTCGTTCTTCCCGTCCTTTTCCCAGAAATAGAGCTGACCTCCGCCGGGGCCACCGGCACCGGCTACAACCATGCCATCAGGATGCAGTGCGATGCCCCAAGCAACGCCCTTAAAAGTTTCCTTGGCTAAATGCTGGATGAGGTTCTTGCCGCTCTTCCAATCGATGACGACCACCGCCGGATTACCGATGCAGGCGAAGGCGTTGGTGACGTTGGTAATGCCGCCGATGGCGAGCTTGGTGCCGTCAGCGTTGAACTGTATTGCGCGCGCACCTCCAATATCGGCTTTGAAAGTTTTGTCGTAGCTGTGCATTTTCTCGGCCTTCAACTTGCGCGCGAGTTTGCCGGTGGCGATTTCCCAATCGAAAATGTTGCACTTCAAATCCGAGCTTGCGAGATGCTGGCCATCGGGATGAAAGGCGATGTTGTACACTCGCGACTCGTGGCCCTTTAGCGTTCGTACAAGCTTGCCGTTGTCAAACGACCACAGTTTGATGAGTCGGTCGTTGCCGCTGGTGGCGATTAGAGCACCATCAGGGCTGACGGCTACCGACTTCACCCAGCCGTGATGGGCATCAATGGCCCGCGTGGGTTTGTCGCCTTCGATGGGCCACCACAGCAGCCGCCCATCATAGCCGCCGGTGAGCATCGTTTTGCCATCCGACGAAAACACAATCGCGCGCACCCACGCATCCGCACCCTTGAGCTGCACCTTTTTGCCGGCGGCATGATCCCAGCGCCACACATGAAAATCCTGCGCGCCGGCAAAAATGTACCGACCCTTCGGCTCATATCGGCAGGAGATGAGCGGGCTGCCAATATTGATTAAATTGTACACATGCGTTTTCGTCGCATCCAGCTTTGTGGCAGTTTTGACAGAGTCGGCCATGAGTTGAACATTTTGCGCGGTTGGTCGTGTGTGGCAACTTTTTTCAGTGCAAATGCGGCGCGCCGCGTCCAAACTTTTCCTCTCGTCATGTATGGCCGGACAAAAATCATCGCCGCGGTAGCTCTTGTGTTCGTAGGTTGTGCCACGCCACAGGGCGATGCCCTCCACTGGGCCTTTCAGCCCATACGCGAAGTTACACCGCCGCGTGTAGAAAATAAGATGTGGGTGAAAAATCCCATTGACCGTTTTATCCTCGCCAAGCTTGAGGAGGCTAACCTCCAGCCCGCACCCTTCGCGCCAATTCACGTGTTAAACCGCCGCGCTCATTTCGTCCTTACTGGTTTGCCACCTGAGGAGAAATCGGAATTTAAAAATCCGAAATCCGAAATTGATAGGTTGCTGAAATCCCCCCGCTACGGTGAGCATTGGGCACGCCACTGGCTCGATGTTGCCCGCTACGCCGACAACAAGGGATATGTGTTTTTCGAGGAGAAGACTTTCCCTTGGGCTTGGACATATCGTGATTATGTCATCGACTCGTTGAATGATGACAAGCCGTTTGACCAGTTTATCATCGAGCAACTGGCTGCTGACAGGCTTGATCTCGGTGATGACCAAACGCCACTGACTGCGCTTGGATTTCTCACACTGGGTGCGCGTTTCTCCGGCAACATCCATGACATCCTTGATGACCGCATTGATGTTACCACTCGAGGACTGATGGGATTGACCGTTTCCTGCGCACGTTGCCATGACCACAAGTACGACCCCATACCCACCGCCGATTACTACTCGCTCTATGGCGTCTTCCGTAGTGCAGCGGAACCGACTCTGCAGCCAACATTCCAACGCGAGGAAGAGCTGAGCGAAGAGCGCCAGGCTTTTGAGATTGAGATGCATAAGCGACTTAAGGCACTTGAAGATTTCGTGGCCAAGACGCGCGAGGACATTATCACTACAGCCCGCACACGAACGGCTGAATACCTCTCTGCCGTTCACGCCAAGCGCAACCAGCCAAGCACAGAGAATTTTATGTTGCTCACCGACAAGGGTGCCATCAACCCGTACGTGATTCACCGTTGGGAGATGTATTTGAAAGATGCTAAGCGTGAACACGACACCATTTGGACCGTCTGGCATCGATTCAGCGCGTTGTCCGATGATGAGTTTGCCACGCGCGCGCCGGAAGTGCATCGCGAACTGTTCTATTCCTGCGCCATCGCGCCTCCCATCAATACCCGCGTTCGTGCCGTATTTGCCAACCAGCCTCCAAAAACGATGGCGGATATTGTGAAGGGCTATGGTAACCTTTTTAAAGCCATCAACGCCGAGTGGGAAAAACAGCGAGGCGAAAATTCCTGCCTGCCCGGCATTGATACAGAGGCTTTGCGACAGGTCCTCTATGGAAAAGGCTCGCCACCGATGATCCCGCGTCGGATGGGCTGGGGCTTCCTCGCTCTCATTCCTGACCGGCCCGACCAAGCTGTTTACAAAAAACTCATCAAGGCCGTCGAGCAGTGGAGCATGACGGGAAAAGGAGCACCTCCTCGAGCGATGGTGCTCGCCGACACCGACCCACTGTACGACCCTGTTATATTCAAGCGCGGTAACCCGCACCAACGAGGCGAACAAGTCTCACGCCAATTTCTCGAGATACTTTCCGGCAAAGAACGTACGCCCTTCCAAAACGGCAGCGGACGCCTTGAATTGGCTCGCGCTATTGCCTCGGCTGACAACCCGCTCACCGCGCGCGTCATCGTAAATCGCGTGTGGGCATGGCATTTCGGCCAAGGTCTTGTCACCACCCTCAGTGACTTTGGTCTGCGCAGCAACGCGCCCAGCCATCCCGGGTTGCTCGACTGGCTTGCTATTGATTTCATTCGGCATGGATGGTCCTTAAAACACCTTCATCGTCGCATCATGACCTCTGCCACGTGGCAAATGGCGAGCACGCATCCAGATGAAAACTCCAATGACCAAATCTCGAATCCCAAGTTGACCGATGTCGAGAACCGGTTGCTGTGGAAATTCAATCGCTTTCGCCTCGGCTTCGAGTCCATGCGCGATGCGCTCGTCGCCGTCACTGGGCAACTCGACACCAAGATGGGCGGCCCTTCTGTTAATGTTCTCGGTGGATTCAACGGCCGCCGCAGCATTTACGGCCGCATCAATCGCATGGACCTCACTCCCGTTCTG
>CBFHWX010000068.1:0-15325 GCA_965659445.1 Limisphaerales bacterium
GTGAAAGAGTCAGGAGTTTTTTCATTGTATGTTTAAATTACTTCTTTTTTTTGCGTCCCTTGGGGTCGAGATTCTCTTCTAGTTCCTCTGCGGAAATTCTGGATTGCACGCCCCCCTTGGGCACCTCTGACTTGGCCAGCCAGAGCAAACCGTTGAGCACCACCTTACGGTAGTTGTCATTACCCCAGTTTGTGTGTTTATGGCCACCGGTAAATCCAAGGCCGCGACTTCCGTTGGGTCGCTCATAAGCCCACATCATGGTTTCAGCACGACCTTCACTTTCAATAATGTGTTTATACGGCCCACGCGGGTACACATAAGGCCCGTCCCGCACATCCTTGCCGGGTTTAGCTGTAAGAATGGGCGTAACTTTCCCCACCCCATCAGCCCGAAAACGCATGTTAAAATACCATTCATCCACCACCTTAAATGGCTTCACGCCATTGGCGATGGGGTGCTTGGGGAATTTTTGATAATCAGGAGCCCACATGGGGTTAACTGAAAACTTGTGTTCATAGTACCCTCCAATCCAATACTGCATGGTATTGCCGGTATCCCCTGCAGGAACTTCCACTCCATAATGGGCACAACCCACGCCTGCCCCTTTGGCAATGAGGCCGTTGATGAGCTTCACTCGTTCAGGACGCATCGCAGGGTGACGCCCCCCACCATCAGCATAAACTAGGATAGCATCGACCCCCTTGAAAACATCGTCACTTTTAGGCCAACCCATGTCGTGTACTTCGGCAGAAATACCCGACAATTTATCCAAACACTTCTCAATCAATAAACTGCCAGCACGGAATTCGTGATCACCCGGGCCATGACTTGGACGCCCTGCAATGAGGAGAATCTTCTTATCGGCAGCTTCGGCGGCGAACAGGCCGGCTAGAAACAGGCAAAGAGTTTGACTGAATCGTTTCATGATTTAAAAAAAAGAAAGGAGCGTCGCAACACTATCCCTTACGAAATTATTTAAGGTGCTTCACGCGGATGTTTCTGAATTGCACGGTCATCGGCGGACCTGCATGCAACTGGAGGGCCAAAAGACCCTCGGCGCGGCGGGCCTTTTCATCATTGTCGATAAGCTCCATGGTCTTTTCGCCATTAATAAAATGAACAAATTTGTAATCCTTCGCTTCAATGCGATACTTGTTCCATTGTTTCTTTTTTACAGCCTTGCCAATCTCCTTGGAGTCTCCAAATTTCTCAGCCTTCTTTTGTAATTTACCCTTATCGTTCAGGGAAAGCGTGGTCTTAAAACCGCGATCGGACAGGATGCCGCGAAACGCTTCACCATAGCAGATTCCTGAGTAACGATCCCCTGCCTCGAAATCCGCCTGATAGCCGCCGATACGCCATCCATCATTATTGCCGCCTTTCTTAAAGCTACGATATTGGATGCCACTATTGCCGCCAATAATCTTGAATTCCATCTCCAGGATAAAATTGGCCGTCTTGCCACCTTCCCAAATTATGAAGGTATTGCCCCTAGTGGGATTGGCTTTGGTTGTCTGACCGGTAATGGCTCCGTCCTTGACACTCCAGAATTTGGGGTCGCCATTCCAGCCTTTGAGGGTTTTTCCGTCGAAGATTGTTTCGAAGCCTTTCTCCTCTGCCAAGATTGGCAGAACTAGGGCTGCGATCATGAGGGGGATGATTTTTTTCATGTTCTTTTAATTAGATGGTTTACTTGAAGGCTTTCTTCAAAAACTTAAGACCCTTTACGGCGATTTCTTCGCGTGTGGGCTCCATGCGCCGCCAGATGGCTGCTGCGCGGGCGATGACCTTCACATCAGTGGTGAAACTCTCGATCACCACGTCGCCCTTGTAACGGATGCCTTTGAGCGCTTTCACGATGGGCAGCCAGTCGATGTGATCGTTTCCAGGCGTGCCGCGGTCACTGCCGCAGGCATGAAAGTGGCCAAGGTGTTTGCCAGCCTTGCGAATTGCAGCTGCTTGGTTTTTCTCCTCAATATTCATGTGGAATGTATCCAGATGCAATTTCAGCACGGGACTGTTGACCGCCTTGATAAGGCGCAGGCCTTTTTCACAGGTGTTGAGAAAATCAGTCTCGAACCGGTTGAGCGGTTCCACACAAATTTGCACTCCCTTTTTTTCTGCGTATGCGGCAAGGACCTTTAGGTTTTTTACAACCAGTGCAAATTCCTTCTTCTGGTTCTTCGGCTCAACTGCATCTGCCTTTCCCACTACACTATAAACTGGACCAATCAGTGATGGACAGTCGAGATTGACCATGTGGTCGATGAGTGCCTTGCAGTAACGCATTGCCTCACGTTGGTCTTTTCCGGTGCCGCGAAAATCCCGTCCCGGTCCCATGCAGGCGCACACGGAGCCACAAACGAGCCCATTGCGATCGAGAGCCTTTTTTACCTTCTCCGAATCGATGTGCTCCGGTGCCTCGATTGGGAGTTCCACAGTATCAAATCCCCACTTTTTAAACTTGGGGAACAAGCTGGTGGATTTCGTGGTAAAAGGGGACGTAAACAGAAAGGAATTAATGCCAAATCTCATAACTTAACGGGTGAGGGCGTAAACTACGGGAAGGATTCGGAACGGTCAACGGCAATTAGGTGCGCCGCAATGCCTCAATGGGATCGAGATTTGCCGCGCGAAAGGCCGGATAAATGCCAAAAATAATACCAATGCAAACGGAAATTCCAAAGGCCAACGCCACGGACCAGTTGGTAAAGATGATCGCCAAGTCGTACGAATAGTATTCGCGTAGAACCCATCTAGCCACCAGCGGTGCGGCAATGCCCACGGCGATACCCAATATGCCGCCGGCTACAGAAAGTACACTAGTCTCAACTAGAAACTGCCGAATGATGTGTAGTTTCTTCGCACCGAGCGCGCGGCGCACGCCAATCTCGTTGGTCCGCTCAGTGACGGTCGCCAGCATGATATTCATAATACCTATGCCACCAACAATGAGTGAAATGGAGGCGATAGTGGCCAACACGATGGTGAAGATGAGACTGATCTTGCGCGCGGTGGCCAGCTCATCGAGAGGCACGCGAATGATGTAGTCGTCCTTGTCCTTGTGACCGTAGCGCATGGTGCGCTCCAGCATCTTGGCTCCGGGAATCACGTGCTCCATGCTGTCAAATTGCACGCGCAACCGATCGATCTGTACTTCCTTGGCAGAGATGCCGCCGGATTGGCGCTTTACCTCTCGGTCGCCATAGAACGCACGAGCGGTGGAAAAGGGAATATATACATCCCCATAAAACTCATTGGCCTTACCGAGGTCGCTAGCCCTTTCGGTAGCGTACGGCTCCATAGCCATGCGCATCACGCGGTCATGAGTAAGGTTTCCAACGAGTCTTGGACTTGAACCGTTGTAGTCATAAACCCAGTTGTCTGGTGTCACGAAATATTCCCGGCCCGACTGGTCGGAAAACCACTTGGACTCGGGGGTGTCCTGCTGTTCCAATCGTTTCTGAAAGACGATGGGTGGGTTTGCCCCCAACTCCTGAATCTGTTGCGTCGTGATTTTATACTCCTCTTCAATGGCTTCGGCCACCATCTGCTCCTTCTTGCCTAGGGTCTTTAATTTTTGCCGGCGTTGCTTGATAAGCTTATCCTGCTCGGCAAGCGTTTGTTCAAGCCGCTGCTGTGCCTTGAGCTGGGCGAGTTCTTCTATCTCGCGGTGTTCCTGCTCCTTCTTGTCTTGCAGCAAATCCGCAGGTGTCCGGATGAGCCCCACCACGCGGTAATAGCTGGTGCCAGCCTTGATCTCATTGGTCAATGGGTTCTGGTAGGCAAATAACTCGGAAGCCAGCGTAGTAGAAATCACGCACACGTTGTTTTTCATGACATCATCCTGCTCACTGAGGAACCGGCCCACCACCACCTCCGCCTGGCTGAATTCCATAAAGAAAGGCGAGGTGCCGTAGATCGCCCGGTCTTTTTTCACAAACTGGTCAAACGAAATATCCTCTCGGCGAATTTTCTCCGGCAACACCCGAACCACACCGGGTACCGTGTTGGCAATGCGAATGGCATCCTCATATTTCACCCCATACTCCGCCACGAACCCTGAGCGTTGGCCCTGCACTTCCTGCTCGGTAGGTTTCTGGCTGGTGATGATCACGTTGATCGCACCCAGTTTTTTGATCTCCTCCTCGGCCTTCTGTTTCTGGCCTTCACCAATGGCCAGCATTGCAATCACGGAACACACGCCAAAGATGATGCCCAGCACCGTCAGCATTGACCGCAGCGGGTAAAGCATGAGGCTCTTGATGCCTTGGAGGATGGCACGGGTTAACCCCATATCATTTGCGCTGGTTGAACTCGTCGCTATCCACCAGGCCATCCATGAGTCGAATCACTCGGTCGGCGCGTTCGGCCACTTCCTCATCGTGAGTGACCATGACGATGGTTTTGCCTTCGGCATGCAGCTTGCCAAGCAAGTCAAGAATTTCCAGGCCGGTCTTGGAATCCAAGTTGCCCGTTGGCTCATCAGCTAGGATCATCAACGGATCATTGACCAATGAACGTGCCACAGCCACGCGCTGCTGCTGCCCACCGGAAAGCTGCAACGGACGGTGATCCAGTCGATCCCCCAATCCGACCAGCTCAGCCAGTTCCTCGCATCGCCTACGGTGACTGGAGAGTTGTTTGCCCTGATAAAAAAGCGGCACGTGAATATTTTCCACCACATCAAGTTGAGGGATGAGATTGTATGATTGAAAAATGAAACCAATCCGCTGACCACGCACCTCTGAGAGAGCGCTGTCACTCATTTGGGAGACATCCTGCTCGCCAAGGTAATACCTACCAGAAGTGGGCTGGTCCAAACAACCGAGAATGTTGAGCATGGTGGACTTCCCCGAGCCTGAAGGCCCCATAATGGCCACGTAGCTGCCCTGCTTGATATCAATGCTCACCCCCGCCAGTGCAGGCACCTTCACCTCGCCGAGGTCGTATATCTTGGTCAATTCCTCAATGCGGATGATTGAGTTACTGCCATTGCCATAAATTCTGGTGCTCATACAAAGGTTCCACTATTTTTGGAAGTCAGGCCTATTCAAAAACAGCACGTTATTCTCCGCCTCCTTGAAGCTGCCGGAATCGCTGCATCATTCGTTGGCGCGCAGCATCGGCTTCTTCCTTGGTGATTCCTCCATCACCATTGGCGTCATGCGCGCTGAATTCACCCATGAATTGCCGGACACGTTCGTCGAGTTCAGAGTATTCCTCCTCGGTTACCTTACCATCACCGTCCGTGTCCAAATCCATGATCGACCCGCCACGGCTGCTACCTCGCCCGGCTCCGCCTTCCTTTCCCTTCTGAGACCGCGTGCTTAGGCTCTTTTCATATTTAGTCAGTTGCTCCTTGGAGAGGAACGTTTTCAATTCGGCATTAAACGTCGCGCGCAGTTCAGCCATCTTAGCGCTCATTTGTTCACGGGGGATGCCACTAGTAAAAATACTGCGCATCGATTCACTTCGCTTACTGGATGCAACCGTCCATTTGGCCTTTTGATCATCAGTCAAGTTCAACTCCGCCGGTGGACCCGATGAGCGGCTAGAGCTGCCTTTACGACTTCCACCCGGACGACCCTTGCCAGTTTTGGCGACCTTGGGCGGAACGGACGTTTCATTGCCACCGGACTTGGCAGTGGAATGGACTGGCCTTGCGGGTGCCTTGGTCTCTGGCAGTTTCACCCCCAAATCCTCCGGGGTCAGCTTGTGGTAGCCAAAGAGACTCCCTCCTACATTCAACTCCTTGGCATGCAATATTGGAGCCTTGAGGACGGTATTCCCCTCCATCAAGCCCTTGGTAATTTGGATATGGGTCTGGTCATAGTAGCCGGTATCCACGGGCACGGGCACGGGCTGATTTTTATCGTCCATCTTGAAACACACACGCCGACCCTCCTTGGTGGTGACAACGCTCTGGATCGGCACCTTTAAGGTCTTCACCTTGACACCGTTTACCTCGCGCACCTTCGGTAGGTTGGCCACAAAGATGCGGCAGGTGGCCGAGGCACCGGGCCGGACGTAGGAGGGAAGGTCTTCCTTGATGGCTACCTCGCACTTGAAAACCTTCTTATTGCTACCCCACCGCTCGGCGGCCGAGGCGACCGGAGCCACATAGGTGATCTCGCCCTTGTAGGATCGGTCAGGAACCGTGTCGATGCGCACCTGCACGAACAAGCCCGGCTTCACCTGGTTGATCCGTGACTCATGAATCTTGAGGGCGACCATCATCTGGTCGAGGTCGGGCAGGTGGATGATATCCTGCCCCTTTCGAAGGTTGGCCCCCTTCTCGATCATCACAGAGGAGCCTCCGTAGCGGGAGGACTCACCCACATGATAGACCACCAAACCACTGGACGGCGCGTAGATGCGGGTCTTGTTCATCTGATCCTTCACTTCCACCAGTTGGTCCTCCTCCAAAGCGAGCTTCTGCTTCTGGGTGTCCAAATCCGTGGTGGCAGTGATCATGTTATTCGTGGCGGTCTGTTGCACAGTGGTCAGTGAAAGCTCAGATTGCTTAATCATGGAGAGAAAGGTCGCCTCAGATTTCGGATAATCATACTTCTCATAAGCTTCACTCTCGCCGATCAACATCTTGATGCTATGGTGGAGTTTCGTAACTTGATCCCGCTCCGTAGTAAGCGCCAGCTCCTCCTCGCGCAGCTTCATCTTGGAAAGAAATTGTTTCTCCTCTAGTTCCTTGTACCATTTAAGCTTGGCCTTGGCGATTTCCATCTTTTCCTTGGATTGCTCCACCTGGTTGGCGAGGTTGGTGATACTGCCCTTGTAATCCTCACGCATGAGCCTCGCGTCGCTCTGCTTGAATTTTTCCAGATCCAGCTTGGAAAATGTTACGTTGATCTTGGCGTCATCAATATTTTGCTCGTTCCTGAGTTTCTGAATCTCCAGATCGTTTTCTGCCTTGGTAACAGAATTTTTGGCCGTGCGCACCGCCAGTTCCTGGTTGAGAATTCTTTCCTTCAATGAGCCGGGATCCAGCTCCACGAGCAGATCGCCCGGGATGGTAATGGACTCGGCGTTCTTGATGGCAGCCTCCAAATCCGGGTTCACGTGGCGCAGTGCATCCTCAGTTACTCCGTATTTACTGGCGAGCGCACCCAGCGTGTCACCAGCCTGGGCCTGTACCTGTTTCGGGCCTTTCACGGTAGAGCCCTCCTCCACAATGTTCACGATTGTGGAGGAACCATCCATCTCGTTTTCAATTTTCACGGAAGACACTGACTCCAGCTGGCCACCCTCGGAGAAAGCCACGATGAACTGCTCATTCTTCACCTTCTCGGTACCATAATGATCATAGGAGATGTCCTGCTTCTCGGAGAATAAGGTTTGATCCACGATCTGCCTTGTGGCCTCTGGAAACGCAAGAACTGCTACTAGAGCCAACACTATGGGGATTGCGATCAGAATTGCTTTTTTCATGGAATTATAGATTGAGTGTCGTGAGTAAATTAATTTCCCAAAATCTGTGCAGGCGGCACAACCGGAATATCCTGCTCGGCACCCGGAGGGACAGGCGCCACAGGAGGCGCGCCCGGCACGGGTTGGAGCTGCCGCCACCAATTAGCAGGTGCGGTATTCAGGATGCCTGTATTGTTCAGCAATCTTAGTCGCTGCGTGTGGAAAGTGATAAAAGACTGTGTCACGCTATTCTGCGCACTCGCCACGGCCGTTTGCGCCTCGAGGATATCTCGCGGGGATATGTTTCCCTGGCCAGCCTGCAGGTCAAGCTGTGCCTTCTCCAGCTCGCGCTTGGCCACTTCCAGTTTTTTTACGTTGATCACATAGCTCTGCTGGTTCTGATCAAGCGTACGCACGTTGGTCCGCACCTCATCGCGCAAATCATCCAGCGTCTTCATCAGGCTACGCAACTGTTGCTCAAAAGTAATCCGGCTCTTGCGGAAGGCATTGCGCTCGGCAAGCTTATCCAAAGGCAGATCCAAGGAAATCCCCGCCTTGGCCGAGTAATCACCGAAATCAAACGAGTTACGATTGTAATACTGATCCTTTATTGAGTAATCAGCCAGCAATGAAAGGCTTGGCAAAAGATCGTTCTCAGCCACATCCACCTTGCGCTTTTTATCTTCAAACTTGTCGACCTCATTGATGATATCCAGCCGGTTGGTTAGCGCGAGCTGGAAGCCGTACGCATCAGTTAGGGGTACTGGCCGCAACCCGAAATTTTCCAAATTGCCCAGTTCCGAATCATCCAGAATCACTTCCACCCCCAAGGGCAAGTTCAGCTGCTTCTTGAAATCATCCAGTTTCCCTCGATAGGTCTCTACCGCATTAATATAGCCCACCTTGGATTCATACTCAGATCTCAAGGCTTGATCTAATTCGAATTGGCTAATTAATTCCCCCTGAAGCCGCAACTCCTGTTCCTGCCTGAATCGAATGCGATTCTGATAAAGCTCCCACTGCACACGTACCCGATTCTTTTGTTCCAGAAGGCTTAAATATTCTGAGATACGATCAACCAAAAAGGTCTTCTGGTAACGACTATAAGTGCGGATGGAATACACCAGATTCCGTTCAGATTGGGTAAGCGTCTCCAACGCCATTTTCTCTCCCGCCCCCTTGAGCAAAGGCTTTGTCAGGGCAATCGTCAGATCTGGAACCTTGGGGTTGTTTCCATTAAAAAACAAAGTAAGATCATTGGCCAATGAAGCAGTAATGCTTCCCCCAGCTTTAAGTGCCTTGCTTAAGGTAAAGGCAGCATCAGAACTGGTGTCGCTAGCATCCAAATCATGCTCCAAATCCAGATTCGCAGTAGAAAATTTAAGCGCAAACTTGTGACGTTCTCCGGTTAGTGTAAGGGCCGAGAGGTATAATGTTTCGCGTTGCAATTGATAATCCCGGCTATTCTTCACGGCCATTTCCAAAGCCTGAGGCAGGGTGATGGTATTGGTACCACTCGCGAATCGGTTGAGGATGATTTCTGAAGGCGGGATGTCCCCCAATTTGCGATCTGAATAAGGCGTCTTAATATCCGCCAACCTTTGCTCGCCCAGAATCTGCTCCTGCCGCTTCTCGAGAATGCCGAGCACTTCCTTGTCCGCATTGATAAATTGCTCTGCCGGAGTGCTACACCCCTGCCAGAGAACGGCACACATCAACGATCCGGCAATCCCACCAGCAAAATTGCCCCACCCATACGCTTTAATGTTTCTCATGATATTACGGCCACTTGTTCACCACACCCAACGGAGGAGTAGACGCCCAAAAAACAGATTTGTTTCAGCCTAGATACGCCTGACCATTTTAAGGTCCAGATGCCTGAATACAATACAATAGCAGTGTTTTCGGCAAAGTTACTCACTTCTTTAGGGAGCGCTTGACACATGGTGTAGAGTCTTCGCCTTGTCACATGTTAAATAACCGTTTTCCACATGATTTATGAGAATTAGGCCATTTTATTATGATCAAAATTCGTTGTAACGCAAATTACCGTTCATACGTCGTGAATAGGTCCGATTCGGGAATCTAAATGGCAAATCGATATGGAAAATATTTACTGCACGAATGTGTGGCGCAGGGAGGTATCACGGAAATATGGCTGGCAACAGATGAATTTGAGAACGTCGTCGTCGTACGCCGTCTCCGCCGTTCCCGCCTGAAACACTCCAGCGCACCCAAGCTCTTCAAGGCCGGTCTCAAGGTGCAACGCAAACTCGCGCCTCATCCAAACATCATTCGGTTCATCAACCATGGCAAGGCAGAGGGATTGCCGTTCATGGTACTGGAATACATCCAGGGAGCAGACCTCAAATTGGTGATGTCGCGTAAACAGGATCTAATCGACAACATCTCCGATGTGCTCGTCCAAATGGCGGACGGCCTGACTCATCTGCACGACCGTGGCTGGATGCATCTCGATTACAAGCCGGAGAACATCATGGTCTCGCTCAATGGCCACGCAAGTCTATTGGATTTTGATACCGCCCAGACATTGCCGCGCAAGCCGAAGAAATTTCCGAAGATCACCGGCACTCCGACCTATATGTCGCCCGAGCAATTGCAGGGTAAAGCCATCGATCATCGCGCCGATATCTACGCGTGGGGCGTCACCGCTTACGAGCTACTCACTCATTGCAAGCCCTTCGCCGGCAGCAATCCGGATGAATCACGGCGCAATCAACTTAACGGCGAGTTTTATGTGAAGCCCGTTCACCTTCTAAATTCAGAGGTGCCGGTCGCCCTGACCCGATTGATTCATAAATGCTTTGCCTATCTTCCGGAAGACCGTTTCCCGAACATGACAATCCTCAATGCCCAACTGCATAAGGTGCTCGGCGTGCAAAGCCACCCCAATACACCTACACTCTAGTGTGAAATACTGATCCAACAACCCGCCATAGGGTAGCCTATATCAAAAAGTTGCTTTTCTTGCTACAAGCCCGTATCGCATACGCGGACATGATACGCGCGCTCAGGGAGAGCAGTCTAATACGCAGCATGCACATGATTACCTGCAATTCTGCTTTTACCCCGCGCAAAACGTGATTGAAAAGTGTTGTTCAAAGCTGAGTACTCCTGGGGCACATGAAGCTGTCGATAATTATTGTCCACTACGGTCCCACCACTGCCCTCGAACGCTGTCTCAATGCACTCACTGCCCTCGGGGGACCAAGGCGCGAAATCATCGTGGTGGATAATGGCGGCGAAACCCCGCTCGAAGCCAAACCCAACTCCGGTTACACAATCATACCCAATCTTGAAAATCCCGGCTTTGGTCATGGATGCAATACCGGAGTCTCGAGGGCATCGGGAGAACTGTTGCTTTTCCTCAATCCAGATGCTGTGGCTTCGATCGATGATCTTGACACCCTTGTAAATGAAAAAACTACTCATCCTGAGTATACTATTCTTTCATGCCGCCAAACCAATTCACAAGGTAGACAATCCAAAACGTTTGACTCGTTTCCATCCCCCGTAACCCTATTTGGCCTGACCCGTGCCTTGGCCCGCCTGTTCTCGCCGGAGAAAAACCCAAACCCACATTCCAATTGGGATGGAATCATTGATTGTGACTGGGTCACAGGATCCGCGTTGCTGATCTCTGCCAAAGATTTCCGTGAGGTGGGGGGTTGGTCTGATGACTATTGGTTGTATATGGAAGATACGGATCTCTGTCGACGTGTCCGCAACCGGGGGATGCGTGTGGGCTGCACTGCCGCCGTAACCTTGGTTCACGACCACGGCATTTCCACCCGATCCGATGAAGCCACAGAAGTTTTATGCCGATCGGAAACCATAATCTCAGGTCATGCGTGGGCTGCAAGGCACTTGCCCGGTATTAGTTCCTTTTTGTTCCACTGGCTGCAGTTTATCCGCTCAATGGCGCTTCTCATGCCCATTGCCATCATCGATCTGTTCACCTTCAGCCGCATCCGAACACTTCGCGGTCGCCGAAAAATTTTCTCGCGCCTTTTGCATTATTATTGCTCAGCTCCCTGGAAACAAACGTGGACGAGCCCCAGAGCCCCGTCACAACGTGGAAAAACAGTTGCGAATGAATCATCCTAATCAATACAAAGTGCAGCTCGAGTTTTTTGGGACGTTTTACGAACTTCCCAACCGATCTGCAAACAAAGAAAATCCGGTGTGCCTATGAGAAAACAATTAAACAAATTGCTGGTTAAATTTGGTCTCCTCATCACCAAAGCGCCAAGCCTCCTCACTGACAAGGCTCTGCCGTCATCGGATTTGCTTCCCGCCGAGTTAACGGAAAAAGTCAAAGTCGGTGAAGCCAAGGACACGCCGGACAATAAACTGTTTCAAATTTTCTCGGCCGACACCAATGTGCACAAGTGGCATCACTACTTCGGGATCTATAGCAAACACTTCGAGTCATATCGCAGCCGGCCGGTCAAGATGCTGGAGATTGGCGTATACCGCGGCGGCTCGTTGCGCATGTGGAAAGAATATTTTCACCCCAAGTCAACCATCGTCGGCATCGACATCGACAAGTCGTGCCAAGAGCATGAAATCGCCAACCAAAAAGTCCATGTCCGAATCGGCAGCCAAGCTGACCCTGATTTCCTTAATAAAGTGAACGAGGAATTCGGCCCCTTCGACATCATACTCGATGACGGTAGCCACAAGACCCATCATCAGATCACCAGTTTCGGGGCCCTGTTCCGCCCCGCACTCAAGGAAGGCGGCTGTTACATGGTCGAGGATCTGCACACTAAGTACTGGATCATGTACACCGACAGCCCCGAGTCCTTCATCGAATTATCTAAGCAGATGATCGATATGCTGCACGAGCCGTACCTTGGCCGGGGAGAAACTCATTTCCGCCACCAACACTCCGATGCAATTAAGGAACTGGATCTTAATTATCTATCCGCCAATCTCGGCGGAATTTCCTTCTACGATTCCATCGTTGTTTTCGACAAAAAGAAACGGCACCTTCCAAAATCAGAACTGCGTTAAGGAAACTCAACTATTCTTGGCTGGGGAATTGGAATTATAAAACGGCCACCGCGCTTTTGATACTCCGTTTCACGGCCAATGATCTCCTCGGAGAAATTCCAAGCCAACAGCAGTGCGAAATCCGGCTGATCCTCCAGCAACCGTTCGGGAGGCATCACCGGGATCAGCGAGCCCGGCGCCAGTCGTCCCTGCTTGAAGGGGGTGTTGTCTATTATATAATCCAAATCATCACAGTTGAGGCTGCAGGTGTTCAACAGGGTATTGCCCTTGGCGGATGCACCATAACCGATGACTCGCTTGCCTTCCCGGCCAAGCCGGCGGACTAGCGCGGGCAACTCTTCCTGAATAGTGCAGACTTGTGAAACAAAATTGGCCCATGTTTCCGGCTGGTTTATCTTCAGTTGATCCTCCCTTTCCAAATATTGCGCCACACTGGAGTGGGTTGGGGCGGGGTCATCCCGGCGCCGCAGTTGCAGCAGGATCGAGCCTCCATGGATCGGATAATGAACGACTTGCTGAAGACGGAAAGGCGACTTTGAAACCAGTGCCTCAACGGCTCTCACGGAAACAAAGGACAGGTGTTCATGATATATAGTGTCGAATTCTATCTTTTCAAAAAAGTCCACCAGATACGGCACCTCCAGCGCTACCAACGAACGTTCATGTGTGATGGTCTCCAAGTTTGCAATCAAGCTTTGCCAGTCATCAATGTGGGCAAACACATGCCGGGCGCACACCAGATCGGCATGGCCCCATTTTCCGCGGATGTCCGTCACCGTCCGGGAGTCAAAGAAAATAGGCCAGGTGGGCACTCCCGAATCGATCGCCAGTTTAGCAATATTCTGGGCGGGTTCGATGCCCAGCACGGGGCATCCTTGGTCCTTAAATTTCTCCAGATACAGACCGGTATTGCTGGCGATTTCCAGTACCTTGGGGGCCTGTTTGAAATTTCCCGCCGCCAAGAGTTGCTGGCATTGTTTTTCCAGATGGGCCTCCATGGTTCGCGAGGAGGAGGTGACATAGGCATAGCGCGAATAGAGAACCGCCGGATCGATGACCTCGGCCAATTGGGCGAGTGAGCAGGATTGGCACAATCGCAACCGCAGCGGAAAGGTGGGCAAGTCCGGCCCGGATTCATGCGATTCAAGAAAACTATTGGCCAATGGAGTCTCCCCCAAATCCAGCAACAGGGCCAGGTCTGCGGAACCGCAGGCGCGACAAAATTCGGGCTCGCGCATCATATGCTTGGGAATTGATAGGGCGAATCAGGATCCAATTCATGCCGAATCTCATCCACCGGCTCGGCACGGTCCCGGCCTTTGAACAACACGCTAGCAACAGTTATCACCAAGCCCGGCACTGGTCCGATGTTGCGATAGCTATGCACCACTCCCCGAGGCACATGCAATTGAATGGGGCAGCCTTCACCCGCGCGCAACAGCCAACCGCGACGGGAGCCGGCTGCGACGGGGCGGGCATCCCACAACGCAATTTGGAAATCGGATGGCCCAGCAAAAATAAAATAATCATCCTGCTCCACATGTTCATGGGGGCCGCGTGCCACTCCGGGATGAGTCCAGGAGGCGCACGCCATCATCGGGTTAAACCCCTCGGGAATTTCATCCTGCCGCCATAGTTCATGCAAACTGCCGCGGGCATCGTTGTGAACCGGGAGTACTCCGATGCAAACGCCCGGCAAATCTTTTACATTACCGGTCCGCGGGTTGCTAATATCTATCCATTCCATCGTGTCGCGATTATTGCTTTAAAGGAGTCCAATTCATCAGTGAATCTTTAATTGCCTCTTTGAGTGGCCGCATTTGAATTCCTGTGCTTTCAAGTCTGGCCATATTCAGCACGCAATTGGAGCGCGGTGATTTTGCAAACTTATAAAATTCATCATCACTCTCCCAATATTTGAATTCCCGACTCGGCTGCAGAATCTTCTCCATCATAGCCATGATGTCCCGGGTGTTCATGGCGCCGGGATTTGTTATATTATAAATTCCTCTTGGGGCATCTTGTTCATATAAATCCATGCATGCGCGTACGAAATCACCCCGGTGCGAAATGGTGTTTACATTCACATACACCTTTTCATATGTCAGCAGTTTGGTGAGGTAATTCCTCGAATCATCAAATTTATCAAAGGGAATCCGAAGCCGGGCAATATAACAGCGGGGATCTTCAAGCAAAACCCGCTCGGCCAGTGCCTTCACTCCGCAGTAAAAGTTGCAGGAGGGAGCAGAAAAACAAAAGTTTGGCGGGTCTTCCTCGGTATAGCCGGAGCCGCCGTTATCCCCCTGGTAAAGGCAGCCGGTGCCCACTTGCAGCCAGAGAAAATCCTCCGCCACCGCGAGGTGCGACAGCATTTGCGGCAACAAGAGATTGCCTCGCAATGTGGCATCTTTTTCAATTTCACATTGATCAATGCTGGATTGGCCCGTGTACCCAGCTGCGTTGATAAGGAAATCGATGCCGCCAAGTTCGTCGCGGATGTAGTCGCGGAGGGTGTTAAAGTCACAGTAGTTGACTTGGGCGCGCGAGAGGGGGATGGCTTCGCAGGAGCGCCGGGCAAGCTCGTTGGTGAAGGCTTGGCCGATATAGCCGGAGGCACCGAGCAGCAGAATCTTCCTCATGACATCACGCTTTTCACCCAGTCTTCGTTTTCCAAATACCAATCCACAGTGAGCTGCATGGCCTGGGGAAAATCGTGCGCGGCGGCCCAGCCGAGTTCACACTGGATTTTGCTCGCGTCGATGGCGTAGCGGAAATCGTGTCCGGGGCGGTCGGTAACGAAGGCGATGAGTTCACGCGCAGCGCCGGCTGGGCGGTCAAGCCGCTCATCCACCAAGTC
>CBFHWX010000069.1:0-15142 GCA_965659445.1 Limisphaerales bacterium
TCTCTTCTGGGCGTTATATTTGCGCCCACTATTTTCATATGAGTTTAATATGTAAGCGCATCGCGGAGGCGAATTGGTTTTCTACCTTTATTTTCGGCGTCATCATTGCTGCGGGCGTAGTGGTGGGGATGCAAACCTATACAGAGTTCGAGGCTCGTCACCACGTGCTCCTCTCCACACTCGATACAATTATCCTCGGGATTTTTGTAATGGAAGTGTTGATCAAGATCATTGCTGAGGGAAAAACCCCATGGAAATACTTTCAGGATTCCTGGAACATCTTTGATTTCACAATTGTGGTAGTGTGCTTGCTGCCAATTCAAAATAATGAATTTGTCGCTGTACTTCGGCTTGCCCGAGTGTTGCGAGTCATGAAGCTGGTCTCTGCCATTCCACGCCTCCAAATCCTAGTTGGGGCTGTCCTCAAAAGTATCCCCTCTATCGGCTACGTTTTTCTCCTCGCCCTTGTGCATTTTTATATTTATGGCTGCATGGGGACCTTTCTCTTCAGCGAGAACGATCCGCTCCACTTTCGCAATTTACAGACTTCCATGCTTTCACTTTTTAGAGCAGTGACCTTGGAAGCTTGGACTGACCTCTTGTATATTAATATGTATGGCAGTGACAACTTCGGTTACGAAGAATCTACCTATAAAATGCTCGAGAAATTGGGATACCAAGAAGTCAAGTCAACTGCTGCGCCTATCGTCTCCAGCATTTATTTCATTAGCTTCATCCTAACTGGGGCCATGATAGTGCTTAACCTTTTTGTGGGAGTGATGCTTACCGGAATGGATGAAGCTAAAAAGGAGAATGAACTCCTTAATGCCGCAAAACGTCAATCATCCGATAATATCGACATAAATGCCGAAATTCTTGAAATGGAGAGACAGCTGCGGGAAATGAGCAATAAACTGAGTCAAAACCTCCTTATTTTGAACAAAAAGGTCGAAGAGAATTCTGAGAACATCAAAAAAATCTCCGAAGACAACTGATTTTATGACTTTTCAGTTTCCTGGATTTTGGGGCCGCGCTTCATGTGCACCATCACGAGACTGATGTCCGATGGCGAGATGCCGGAGATGCGCGAGGCTTGCCCTAGAGTGGCAGGCAGATGGTCGCTGAGTTTGTGGCGCGCTTCGTTTCGTAATCCCAAAATCGCGTTGTAGTCCATCCAATCCGGGATCTGTTTGTCTTCCATCTTGCGAAACTTGAGCACCTCTTCTTCCTGACGCTCAATGTAGCCGGCATACTTGATAATAACCTCCACCTGTTGCTGCACTTCTTCGGGCAATGATTCATCACGTTGCGGCAGGTTCGCGTACGTTACTTCATTTCGCTTTAAAATTTTCGCCAATGACGTAGCACCCTCCCGGGTATTTTCAAGCCGTTCAATTTCTGCATCAATGGCATGTTTTTTTTCAGTAAAATTACCGTAGTTACGCTCATTTACTATTCCTATATCGTTACCGATTTGTGTTAATCTCAAATCAGCGTTATCTTGACGCAATAGTAGCCGATATTCTGCGCGACTGGTAAACATGCGATAGGGCTCATTGGTGCCCTTGGTAATGAGGTCATCAATCAACACTCCAATGTAGGCCTGATCGCGCCGCAAGATCACCGGCTCTTTGCCTTGAACAAGTCGCCCAGCGTTAATGCCCGCTATAAGTCCTTGGGCACCAGCTTCTTCGTAACCGGAGGTACCATTGATTTGGCCTGCCAGAAACAAGTTCTGACAAGGCTTGGTTTCCATGGAAGGGCGTAGCTGGCGCGGTGAGGCGTAATCATATTCCACCGCGTAGGCTGGCCGGAGAATCTCTGCGTTTTCACAGCCCTTGATGGTGCGCACCATTTGAACCTGCACATCAAAAGGTAGGCAGGTGGAAAAGCCATTCACATAAATTTCGTCAGTCGCAATGCCTTCCGGCTCGATGAAGATTTGATGCGTCTCTTTGTCAGCAAAACGCACAATTTTGTCTTCAATCGATGGACAATACCGCGGGCCAACACCATCGATTTTACCTGAATACATGGGTGATTTATGCAGATTTTTACGAATAATCTCGGCGGTTTTAGCGTTAGTCCAAGAAATCCAGCAATTCATCTGCCCATTCAAGCGATCCAGAATCGAACCTGGCGGATATTTACCATTGGAATGACCAATATCGGCGGGATTGATTCCGGAATGTTCCACGTGGAACAAATCATCTTTCCAATATGAGAAATATGGGACGGGATCATCCCCTGGCTGTTCTTCCAATTGCGAGAGGTCAATTGAGCGCTTCAATAGTCGAGGTGGCGTGCCGGTCTTGAGCCGGCCCAGTTCTAAACCCACTTCCTGAAGCGATCCCGAAAGGCCCGTAGCAGCTGATTCGCCTGAGCGACCGCCCTTTTGCCGTGCATCGCCCACATGCATTAGACCACGCAAAAAGGTGCCAGTGGTGATCACGACTGTTTTGGCACAATACTGGACCCCCATGGCGGTCTCCACACCGTGAACTTTACGCTCAGCGTGCAGCAGTTTTGAGACTTGGCCCTGTTGAATGGTGAGATTTGGCTCGCGTTCGCATATCCATTTCATGCGAAACTGATACGCCTTTTTGTCGCATTGCGCCCGAGGCGCCCATACAGCGGGTCCTTTTCTCTTATTTAGCATGCGAAATTGTAGCCCCGTCATATCCGTGCATTTACCCATTTCCCCGCCTAAAGCATCAATTTCTCGAGCTAAATGGCCTTTTGCCAAGCCGCCTATAGCTGGATTACAGCTCATCTGGCCTATGGTATCGACATTCGTGCTGAGCATGAGCACTTCGCAGCCCATCCGTGCTGCAGCCAGTGAGGCCTCAATACCCGCATGACCGGCTCCTACGACGATGACGTCAAAATCTCTAGGATAGCGGAAATTCATCGGACTCAGACATGGGAAGCGTGTATTGAGCATCGAACCGACCTTCGCCTTCTATTTTGGCCATTCGACCATTGGCGGCTAGGTGCTCACAAATTTTATATATGGTCTCAACTTCATCTACCGACTGAGTTTCCATAGCCAAATCATCAACCGTCATGGGATGGCCATCGCGGCGCATCAAGCATTCAAAAATATTCATTTGAACTTCAATCACTCGCTCAGCCGCCTTTTTACCCGCCTCTACGCCAGGCTGGTGATAGGCATTAATATTCACGATCGAAGCGTAAAATCCGACGGCTCTTTCATAAAGCGCAATCAAAACTCCAATGCTAAACGCAGAAACGTCCTTGATAGTAATTGTGATGGATTCACGGCCATTTTCGTAAAGTGCCCTTCGCGTGCCCTGAAAGAACCCACTGAGATAATCGCCTGAGGTGATTGCCTCATGTTCCACGTGGAACAATTCACCTGTGCGCTCCTCTTGCACCTCAATAAAGGTTACAAAGAAATTATGGACCCCATCCCTTAATTGTTGCACATACGCGTGTTGGTCGGTTGAGCCTTTGTTGCCATAAACAGCAATACCTTGATTCACCACATTTCCATCAAGATCCTTTTCCTTGCCTAGCGACTCCATGATAAGTTGCTGAAGATAACGTGAAAATAGCTCAAGCCGGTCCTTATATGGCAATATAACCATATCCTTATCGCCTTTAACGTTACAGTTATGTCCCCATGCGAGAGCCAGGCGCATGGCAGGATTAATTTTGGTGTCCGCTTGGCGAGTCTCCTTGTCGCAAGCAGCAGCTCCAGCCAAAAGCTGATCAATATCCAACCCTTGGAGTGCAGCTGGCAATAGTCCGACCGCCGATGTCTCGCTGGTGCGGCCTCCAACCCAATCCCACATTGGAAAACACTTGATCCAGCCATCGTTCTGCGCAATTTCATCAAGTTTGCTTCCCTCGCCTGTAACGGCACACGCGTGTTTTTCAAAATGTAACCCAGCTCGCTTATAGGCCGCCTTGGCTTCGAGCATTCCGTTACGGGTTTCCTTGGTACCGCCAGATTTTGAGATGACAATTGTGAGCGTTTTCCCAAGCGAATCTCCGATTCCCTCAATATCTTTATCTATTCCATTTGGGTCTGTGTTGTCAAAAAACCACAATTTCATGCGGTCTTGACCGGGTTGACCCAAGGCATGAGAGACAAATTGCGGCCCTAGTGCCGAACCGCCAACCCCGATTATCAGGAGATTTTCAAATGAGCCGCCGCTACCTACTATCTTGCCGGAATGGATATTGTCGGCAAATTCCTTGATGGCAGAGATCGAGGAATCAATTTGCTCGCGGATTTCGGCGCTTGGTGCGAGTGCGGAATTGCGCAGCCAATAATGGCCTACCATCCGCGTTTCATCAGGATTGGCAATCGCTCCTTCTTCCAACTCTGCCATCGCGGTGTATGCCTTATTGACTGACTCTTGTTTGGCGGTGAAAAAATCATCTGGAAAATCCACACGACTGAGATCCAGCGTGAGACCAATTTCGTCATGAAACGTGGTGCGCTCAGTGTAGCGCTGCCATAGTTTGAGTGCGTCTGTTTCCATGGGTGGGAGGAGTATATGCATCCTGTGGCCATCTTTCAACCTTGACCGCGGAATTGGCTTTCGCTAATCCAAACCCCATGAATTTGGCCATTCAAAATCTGCAACTTACCCAGTCGCTACTTTGCGACGCCCAGGCGGTTGGGATTTGAGTCGGCAAAAGATTCTGAGAGCCTCATCGCCAAGCTGGCGGTGGGGCTCTTTTTTTGGTAAAGAATCTGCTGTGGGGGGAAATGAAATGAGCAAGAAACGAATCCTGATTTTCGACACCACCTTGCGTGACGGCGAGCAATGCCCCGGCGCGTCTATGAACCTGCGAGAAAAACTCGCGGTGGCGCGGCAGCTTGGTCGTCTGAAGGTGGATGTCATTGAGGCCGGGTTTCCCGTTATAAGCGAAGGTGATTTCTCTGCCGTACGATCGATCTCCAAGCAGGTAAAGGGTCCACAAATCGCCGGACTTGCGCGTTGCGTGCCCAAAGACATTGACGCCGCCGGCGCCGCGGTGAAGCCCGCCGGTAAGCGTGGCCGTATCCATGTGTTTCTCGCCACCTCCAAGATTCACCGCGAACACAAGCTGGGTAAGGCTCAGGACGAAATCCTGCGCCTAGCAGTGGAGGGAGTAAAACGTGCTGGTAAATATGTAAAAGACATAGAATTCTCACCAGAGGATGGTTCCCGCACCGAGTCGGATTTCCTGGTGGAAATCTGCAAGGCTGTCGTGAAGGCTGGCGCCAACACGGTGAACATTCCCGACACAGTCGGATGGGCGGTTCCGGATCAGTTTGGTGAACTCATCGCGCATCTCCATGCAAACGTGAAGGAATTTCAAACCGGCAAAGCCATCATCAGCGTCCATTGCCACAATGATCTCGGCTTGGCGGTTGCCAATTCTCTGGCCGCAGTGAAGGCCGGCGCGCGCCAAATCGAATGCACTATCAACGGCATTGGCGAACGAGCCGGCAATGCTGCTATGGAAGAAATTGTCATGGCGCTAAAGACGCGCAAAGATGTTTACCGCGGGTTCACATGCGGCGTGAACACGAAGGAAATAGTGAAGGCGTCTAAGCTGGTCGCACGCATGAGCGGTTTGAATGTGCAACGCAGCAAGGCGATCGTAGGCGAAAACGCCTTCGCGCATTCCAGTGGTATTCATCAGGATGGGATCCTGAAGAAGCGCACGACTTACGAGATCATGGATCCGGAGGATGTGGGGTGGGGCCAGACAGCGTTACCGCTCACCAAACATAGCGGACGTGCCGCCGTAGCTGCGCGCCTGAAATATCTCGGCTTCAAAATGACAGCCTCCGATGTGAATTCCATTTTCGATCAGTTCAAGGAAATCGGGGACAAGAAGAAGTTCGTTTACGATGACGATCTTAGTGCGTTGGTTGATGAACACATCACAACCGTGCCGGAAACGTGGACTCTGGAGTATCTGAATGTCTCCACCGGCAATCAAACTGTGCCAACCGCCACGGTGCGATTGACCAAGAAAAACGGAAAGAAAACGAAGGCCGAACAGGATGCTGGCATTGGCGATGGCCCAGTGGATGCCGCGCTCAAGGCAATCGATCGCATCACCAACACCACTGGCAAACTTATGGATTACGACCTGCGTGCGGTGTCGCAGGGCAAGGATGCGTTGGGCGAAGTGTCCGTGAAGGTCGACTTCGGCTCCGGCGAATTGGTTGCAGGGAAGGGCGCGAGCACTGACATCATCGAGGCCAGCGCGCGCGCGTATTTGAACGCCGTCAATCGCCATTTCAGCATTGGTGAGGGCAAGTCCAAACGCAGGAAGACGCGCCAACCCTGACCCTGAAGTGAAAATCTATTGTGCCATCTTGGTTTCGTTGATGCTTTCGCTTGACGCTTGGGCACTGGACAAACCGCAAGGCGAAGTGAGGGTCGAGCGAAAGCTGGAAAATTACAATATCCGTGGGCGCAACAGCGCTGAGTTGCGCGCCGCCATGAACGCGAAGGGGCCACTGAACAAGAAACTCGATAAACGGTTTGATGCACGCACTGACTGGTCAATCGACTGGACTTACAAATGGAACAAGTCGCTTGCGGAAAAAGGCGTTTATCGGCTCAGCCAATGGACGATTCAGCTTAAGGTTAATGTCATCCTGCCGCGCTGGGAAAACACAAACGACGGATTGCCTTTCGAGCAGCGGCAATGGCAGGTATATCAGGCTCGTTTACAACTTCATGAAGCCGGTCATGTGAAGCTAGCTGAGAGGACCGCAGCCGCTCTGGATGAGGCCTTTCCTACAATTAGCTTCTTCCCATCCCACAAAAAGCTTGAGGAAGCTATTCGTGCGCGCGCTGAAAAAATTCTCAGCAAGCACTCGGCCTTTCATTCGGATTACGACCGCCGCACCCGCCACGGTAAAACCCAAGGCGCACGATTTCCGTAAGGCATGCTTGCGCTCACGAGCGCGGCTCGTTAGCGTAACACCATGAAAGCCACCCTTCTCATTCTTTCAGCCGGGCTGTCGCTGGCCCTTTTAGCAGATGATAAAATAGGCGTGGTCCAAAAAATAGCGCCCAATGTTTATTTCCACCAAGGCGACCTCGACAAAGGCCACTGCAACCAGGGCTGGATTGTGTTCAAGGATTACGTGGTGGTAGTAGATGGAAATTTCCCCAGTGGGGTGGAGGTGGTGTTGCCAAAAATCAAGGCCACAACTGACAAGCCTATCAAGTTTGTCGTCGACACGCATCATCATGGCGACCACGCGTACGGCAACATGGCTTGGTTTGAAATCGGCGCCATTCCAGTGGCGTCAAATGGCGCTCTTGAAGAAATGAAAAAATACGAAACCGGCTTTTACGGGAGGCATCCTATCGGCCGCTGGGAGTGGTCGGCCAAGCAACGCCCGGGCGTAAGGGCAAGCAAGTTGCTACCACCGATGATCACCTTTGATAGGAAACTGGTGTTCGAAGACGGGAACATGCGAGTGGAATGCCTCTACCTCGGCAACGCACACACGCACGGTGACGTATTTGTGTGGCTGCCGAAACAACGCATTCTCTTCAGCGGGGACGCTTGCGTAAACGGCCCGTACAATTACATGGGCGATGGCAACTCCATTGACTGGCTTAAGACCCTCGATGCTGCTAAGGCGCTCAAACCCCGGATCATGTGCCCGGGCCATGGCGCGATGGCGGACAGTAGTTTGATCGACGATCAGAAAGCTTACTTTTCCACGCTCCACACTGAGGTGAAACCACTTGTGAAAAGGAAGATGTCGCTAGAGCAGATCCGGGCAAATGTTGATGCGATGCGTGAACGCGTTTTGAAGAATGACCAGATCAAACGGTACGTTGGAAAACGGTTTGGCGAGCAGATTGAAAAGATTTATGGCGACTACACCGGCCAGATTCTCGGCCGCTTGGACATTACAAAATAATCCAACCGTGTTCTTTAATCCTGCGGATCCACAAAAAGCCGGACCAGGCAGCTTCGAAGGTAGCCGTCCTGGTCCGGTGAATTCAGAAACAGTACAAAGTAGGCTACAGTAGGATAGTGGCTTCGACTGTACTGGATCGATGCCGAAATTGGATATTCGTCGGGTGTGTTCGATTTTTTAGCAACGCTCCTTGGGTACGTCGCTAGAGACGAAAGACCACAATTCCAAGAAATTGTCAAGAAGACTGAAAAAGAAAATTACACAAATTGTAGTGTGATCAAAAAACAACAGCCCCAAATGCTGTGTATTTTCAGTTCCCTAACAGTTTTCGAAGCGTCTCTTTAGCGGCTTCTTCGCGGCTCATTTCGCCTTTGGAGCGGTCAATTTTCTGGAAGTTTCTCCGGGTAAAATCGAATTGCTCGCAGTAATTGGCGCGATCCTTCTCCTGCACGGGTTCAGCCCGACGCTCTCGGCACTGGTGGGCCACGGCAATATCAAAATGAGTACAGTTGAGGCAACACCGCAGATCCGTGTTGCATTTCTCGCATACATCACGCCGGCCTGGCAGGCCGGCGATTTTCCATTCCTGACCACAGTTGAAACAATGCCGCGTCATGCCCGCATCCTAAATGCGTGAGTAAGTCAGGACAAGTTTTCCGTGCGAGTGCCGGGCACTGTTTTATTTTCCAGCAAGTGAATGCCTACCATCAACTGCTGAGTGCTACAGTAGACCATCTTGAGCGCGAACAGGCGCGAGGGCAACGGCGAGTGATGGTGGATCCGGATACACTTAACGCCCTTTTGCAACCGACTGATCCAATTGCCAATCACCCTGTGGAAGTCGCCACGGCTCCGGTCGCAGTGCCCGCCTCCGGTTCGCTCGCCGAATTGCACGAGCAGGCACTGGCCTGCGTGCAATGCCCGAACCTGGTTGCCTCGCGGAAGCAGGTCGTTTTTGGAGTAGGCAATGAAACTGCCGACCTGATGTTCGTGGGCGAAGCGCCCGGCGCCGATGAGGATGAGCAAGGCGAGCCGTTCGTTGGCAAGGCGGGACAACTGCTTACCAAGATCATCCAGACGATGGGTCTGAGCCGCGACGAAGTTTACATCGCAAATATTCTCAAGTGCCGACCCGATACTCCCCGCCAACGCTCCGGAAACCGACCGCCGACTGTTGAGGAAATGACAACCTGTTCCCCCTGGCTGCATCGGCAAATTGATCTCATTAAGCCTAGGATAATTGTGGCTCTAGGTAAAACAGCCGTTGAAGGATTGCTGGCGCAGCAGGTTGCCATCACCCGCTTCCGCGGTACTTGGCAGACCTACCGAGGTATTCCGCTCATGCCAACATTTCATCCGGCTTATTTGTTGCATCAGCAGTCATTAACCAGTAAGCGCAAGATTTGGGAAGACATGTTGGCAGTGATGGAAAAGCTTGGGATGACCATTGGCGACAAGCAGCGCGGTTTCTTTCTACCTCGTTAGGCTTTTGGCTCGTGAGGTTCGCAAGTTTCTGATAGGAAAAGTGCATGGCATTGAAACAGACATTCGGTTTCCTTGGCGCGGGTCGCATGGCTACGGCGCTGGCGGGAGGCATGGTGAAGGCGGGATTGATTAAGAGCCGCCAGCTTGTGGCGAGTGATGTGGTCTCTGCCGCCAGCAAAAGATTTGCTAAGACCACTGGTGGTAAATCACTAAAAGGAAATGTCCAGGTGCTCCGCAAGGCGAATGTAATTGTCGTTGCGGTGAAACCGCATCAGGCCTTGGAGATGCTCTGCGAACTTTCTGAGGAAGTTACATCCAAACACCTTTTCATTTCCATCGCTACCGGCATTACGTTGACACAACTTGAAAATGCCCTCGGAAAAAAAGCCCATGTAATTCGTGTGATGCCGAATACACCAGCACTGGTGGGTGAAGGAGCTGCCGGCTTTTCACGGGGCCAGCGTGCCACAACTGCTGATACTAAACTCGCGGCACAAGTAATGGGAGCGGTAGGATTGGCAGTTGAAGTGCCAGAGGAATGGATAAATGCAATAACCGGCCTCAGTGGCAGTGGACCTGCATATGGTTTTCAGATTATCGAGGCGCTGAGCGATGGAGGAGTTGCAGTTGGCCTGCCGCGTGAGCTGGCCACCAAACTAGCGGCTCAAACTATGCTGGGTGCGGCAAAAATGGTGTTGGAAACTGGCGAACACCCCGGCACACTTAAGGACATGGTGACTAGTCCTGGCGGGACCACGATTGAGGGGCTACATGAATTGGAGGCGGTCGGTGTACGAAATGGCTTAATGAACGCCGTTCGCGCAGCATCAAACAAGGCGGCGGTTCTCGGATAAACAATGGCTTTTCCTTCGCCATCTGAAAAACAGGCCAAAGTGCTGTGGTTTTCCATCACGGCACTGGCGATTGCGGTGTTCCTAGCGTTGCTGACATTGATGTTCTACGGTGTTGGGTGGTTATTAGACCGCCTCACGCCGGTTCTGCTGCCTTTGGCGGTGGCAGGTATTTTCGCTTTCCTTCTGAATCCGATGGTTGATTTTTTTGAGGGAAGAATGTCGGCCAAGGCGAGTACGCTTTTCGCCAAAATAAAAAACCCCAAACGTGTCAAGGCGATCCTTTCAGTGTTCCTAATAGGCTTGGCATTAATCACAACAATTACGATTGTGGTTATTTCCACTGTGGTTCCCGATTTGGTGAAACTCGGAAAAGAATTGCGGGTGGAAAAAATAGAATTAGATATCAAGGATTGGCTTACTCAAAATAAGAAATCTGAGTGGGGGAAGCTATTGCAGCTCCATAAAATAGATGAGAAAAGCATCGATCTGGAACAATTGGTGAAATTCGGCGACCTAGGTAACGGGGATGTGGGGCAACTTGCATCCAAGGGATTTTCGGAGGCCATTATCTGGATAGGGCTATTGGCAGGTATGGCACTGGTGCCGGTCTATGTTTTTTATTTCCTACTGGAGGCACGTACCATCCAGATGAAATGGAGTGACTACCTGCCGCTTAAGGAATCTAAGTTTAAAGAAGAGGCGGTATTTGTTCTAAACTCATTTAACGACTGCTTGGTCGTGTTTTTCCGAGGTCAAATTCTGGTGGCTATCTGTGTTGGTATCTGTCTGGCCATCGGATTTTCAATTATCCAGTTACCCTATGCCATCCTGATTGGGCTGCTTGCCGGCGCCTTGGGAATTATTCCTTATTTCGGGGTTATCGTTTCAACAATCCCGGTGCTTCTTCTGTCACTCACTCGCGACGATCAGATGCTGATCCAAGGCGGCTGGGCACCGATAGTGGCTTTGAGCATTTGTGTGCTGGTCTTATTTCTGGAAAAAACCGTGATTCAACCAAAGATCATTGGCGATCGCGTAGGCATGCATCCCGTGGCAGTTATCATCTCGGTGCTGATGGGCGCCACTCTAGTGGGCGGCGTGATCGGGGGTCTCCTAGCGATCCCGATAGCGATGGCTTTGCGCACGGTGTTGTTCCGTTACGTGTGGATACGGCGCCAAACTCCCGAGAAAGCCGTCCAAATGGAAGCAATCTAACGCAAGGACGCTGGCAAGACACCAGGGATATCCCGAACATCTACAGCCTCCATGCCCGCCGCACGAATCGATTCCATCCCGAGGTCAGTATCCTCAAATGCACGACATTCCTCGGCGGGGACACCCATTAGGGCCGCCGCTTTTAGAAAGGTGTCCGGGGCGGGCTTGGGATTTTCCACATCATCACTTGTGACCAGCGCGGAAAACCAATCTGCAATTTCGAGTCGGTCCAAGAGCGGGCGGATGAATTGTGTTCTCCCTCCTGTGGCCACGGCCATCGGAATTCGGTCGCGATGTGCGCGAGCGATCTCTACCACCGGCTCGATTAGCCGCACCTGGGACATGAGCGGAAGATAGGCATCCTCTTTTTCGTGTGAAACTTGGAGTGGATCGAAATCTAAACCCTGTTCTTCCTTGAGTATAGCCAGAATCTTCCGTGAAGGAATCCCGCCCATGGCATAGTGACGCTTTTCGGAGAATTCAATTCCATGTCGCTTACACACGGTATCCCAAGCCCGCCAATGCAACGACATGGAATCAACGAGTGTCCCGTCACAATCAAAAATGAGTCCCCGTGGTTCCATTCAATCAGTCCTTAATTGCAGCAAGTTTTTCCTCGAGATCGTGCTGAATAAGTGGCTGGATCATATCAACAATTTCGCCTTCCATGAATTGCGGGAGGCTGTGCAGCGTGAGCTCGATCCGATGGTCGGTCACGCGATTCTGGGGGAAGTTATAGGTACGAATACGTTCGTTCCGCTCGCCGGTGCCAACCTGTGATTTGCGTTCAGCGGCGTATTTTGCCTGTTCCTCGGCCAACCGTTGATCTAACAATCGTGACCTTAACACTTTCATGGCCTTGGCCTTGTTTTTATGTTGAGATTTCTCATCCTGACAGGTGACCACCAAACCAGTTGGTTTGTGGGTAATACGTACCGCTGAATCTGTTGTATTAACGCTCTGTCCGCCAGGGCCACTGGACCGGTATACATCCACCTCCAACTCACCGGGATCAATCTCGACATCCACAGCTTCCGCTTCAGGCAAAACAGCCACCGTCACGGTGCTGGTGTGAATGCGTCCGCTGGCTTCAGTTGAGGGTACGCGTTGCACCCGGTGCACCCCGCTTTCAAACTTAACACGTTTATAGACATCTTCTCCCGAGAGATTGAAAATCACTTCTCTGTACCCGCCCAGATCAGCTCCACTACTCCCAATCAATTCATGCTTCCATCCTTGATTCGTCGCATAATGCGTGTACATCCGGTACAGGTCGCCTGCAAATAGGGCCGCTTCATTGCCCCCAGCGCCGGCACGAATTTCTATAATAGTATTGCGGGAATCAGTCGGGTCTGGTGGTACGAGGCCGAGCTGCACTGCTTTCTCCAATTGCGGCACTTCCACCTCGAGTCGCGTAATTTCCTCGCGCGCCATCTCGACCATCTCCGTGTCATCCCCCTCGGCCAACGCGCGATTCTCCCGGAGTTCGTCTCTCGCCTTCAAATAGCGATGGCCCTGTGCCACCAGTTCTTTCAGGCGTGCGTATTCGCGCCCCAACTCCTGGGCGCGTCGGTTGTTCTCGAAAACCTTGGGGTCGCCCAGATCGGTCTCCACTTCTGCCATGCGAGCGGCGAATTTCTCAATGTGAGGTTGCAGATCCATGTACGGGTGCTGATAAAAAAGAAACCACCCACCACGGGGCAAACCGTGCGGGCGGTTGAATAGATCGCCACTAATTTTTCTTGGTCTTGGCCGCGCGAGCCTCCTGCAGTTCTTTAGCCTTGGCAGCGCGGCGTTGAAACTTGTCAACGCGACCAGCGGTGTCCACGAAGGTCTGCTTACCGGTATAGAACGGATGCGAACTGCTGCTGATACCCAGCGAATACAGTGGGTACTCCTCACCATCGTAGGTTGTAGTTTCCTTGGTCGGTGCGCAGGAACGCGTGAGAAATTCCTCGCCGTTACTGGTATCACGAAAAACCACGTAGCGATATTTCTCAGAATGAATTTCCTTCTTCATGAATCCGGCGGGGGAAAGTAGCAGGAGCAAACTGCTTGGCAAGCGTGAAATTGATTATTCTTCAACCGGTTTCGAGGGCATATCTCCTTCACGCTCTCGTTTAGGCATGATCGCACAGGCGCTTTTGCAGCCAAACACACGGCTCAACAAGTGCCGGTTTCGGCTCACCCCGCCGTAAACCCACTCCGCAATCCAGATCACTCCGGGCAACCAGAGCACCAACGCCAGCGGTGTTAGCAGCGGCATGCGCAGGCCAATGAACCGAAGCGCGCGCGCCCCTCGCATCACCTCGCCTTCGCATGGTATACAGTGGATCGCTTCCATTAGTCCTTCACGTGTTAGTCCTGGTGCGAGCTTGAGGGAGTTTGGATTCGAGGCTGGCACCAAGCGCGCCACGTCGCACCAGTCCAGCCATGTGAGAAGCCGCATCTGGAAAGTACACATCCAGCACTCATCGTCGTAGAGAATCTGGTGCTTTTTGCGCTCGGCCATATCTAGGAAACAATCTACTTTATCCCGCGCCCAAATCCAAGCTCATGGTATCAACTCTGAACATCCTGACCAACCTCTTCCCGCTTTGGGTTACGGTGTGCGGAGTGCTGGCACTGTTTCAGCCCACTTGGTTTACTTGGTTTAAGGGGCCTCTTATCGTTTGGGGACTAGCGGTCATCATGCTAGGTATGGGGATTACGTTGTCATTGGAGGACTTTAGAAAAGTCACACGCACTCCGCGTCCGGTTGCATTGGGGGTTATTGCGCAATTTTGCATCATGCCTTTTATGGGTTGGACCATCGCCAAGATGTTGAATCTCCCTCCTGAATTCGCTGTAGGCCTGATTCTTGTCTCATGTTGCCCGGGAGGTACGGCCTCGAATGTCGTGGTCTATATTGCGCGCGCAAATATTGCTCTCTCTGTCCTTATGACCATGTGCAGCACCTTCGCCGCCATTGCCCTCACACCGGTTCTCACCAAATGGCTGGCCGGTCAATATGTGCCGGTCGATGCATGGGCCCTCTTTAAAAGCACGGTACAAATTGTGCTTTTACCTGTCATTATCGGCATGCTCCTCAATCGTTACGCCCAAAAAACTGTGGAACGGGTTAAGCCGGCCGCCCCATTGGTCGCAGTGATTGCCATCGTCCTGATTGTTGCCAGTATCCTTGGTGCACGCGCCGATCAGATTCGTGAGAGTGGAGGCATTCTCCTTCTGGCCGTAACCCTAATGCATATAGGAGCTTTTGCCTTGGGATATGGTATCACGCGTGTGTTCGGTTTTGAGGAATTAATCCGCCGCACTGTGTCTATTGAAGTGGGCATGCAAAATAGTGGTCTGGGGAGTGCGTTAGCGGTGAAACATTTCACGCCATCGGCTGCTACCCCGTGTGCCATCTCAGCGATCATGCATTGCATTCTCGGAAGTTTTCTAGCCGCGCTCTGGCGGCGGGATGCTGAAAAGATGGACAACGATGACGCGGACGCTACCCTTTCCGCAACACACGAAGAAAATAACGAATCATGAGTGAAGAAACCTGCAGCTTGGCCCAAAAAGAATGCAAACCCTGCCAAGGCGGTGTGCCGCCCTTGGCAGGCGAGGAATTACAGAGCCTCCACGATGAACTGGGCAATGACTGGCAGGTCATTGA
>CBFHWX010000070.1:0-14353 GCA_965659445.1 Limisphaerales bacterium
CTCACTCAACAACACCGGGCCCTTTCGGAGCGGTCCTACAGGGAGGAAAAAATCCGGGTTGGACGCCTCCTTCACGCGCTCGCGCCTGGCCCGGTTGGGAAACGGCTTACGCGCATTTTCGACACAATGGCAAAGCGACAGTGCTTTGGGGCGATGGCCATGTGGAGATGATGGCGCCTGATTCGACCTATCCGGTGAATCAGGATAAGCTCGGCTACATTTGCGATACCAACGATCGCTCCTTCAAACTGGTGAAATGACAATGAAAAATCAACGTAACCTCGGCTTACTCCTTGTCCTTATGGTGCTCTTTACTGCCATGCGCTGGCCGGGGCTGTTACCGTGGAATTTCAGTCCGGTCTACGCTATCTGTTTTTGTGCGGGGGCGTATTTCAAGGGTTGGCGCTTGTGGCTGGTGCCCGTTGGGCTCGTTTTTATCAGCGACGTGGCGATGAACTATTTCCACTATCGCCCAATGGGATTTTCCACGTTCACACCACATATGTTGGTCACGTATGCATTGTACATAGGGCTCGTCGGGTTGGGTTGGAGAATGTCTGAAAATGCGCGTCCGATCGTCCTCATTACCGGTGGGATGTTGGGTGCGTGTGCCTTTTATTTTGCCACCAATTCAGTGGCATGGTTGAACAATCCCGTGTATGTCAAGTCGTGGGCAGGTTGGGTTCAGTCCTTCACCATCGGTGAACCGGGCTATCCGCCACCCATTGTTTTTTTCCGCAACACCGTCTTCTCTGGTGCTTTGTTTACAGCCAGCATTGTATTTGCAGTGAAATATTTCGGTGTGGATCAGGAGGAAGAGAAATTGAAAACAAAGCTCGAAATTAAGTCCTGATCAGCTACTCGCCGATCTGTGATTGAATGGCGGTGCTGATTTGGTCGCTCCATTTGTCAAGCAGGGAGCCATCTTTTCCTTCCAACAACAAACGGATTTTTGGTTCCGTGCCGGAATAACGTAGGAGCACGCGACCGCCTTCTTTTTCTAGCTCGGCTTCAGCTTGGCTTACAAAATCTGACACGTTATTCAATTCCTCAAGGGGTTTCTTTTCCGACACACGGATGTTGGTGAGCTTTTGCGGAAAACGCGTCCAGCATTGGGCCAACTTGCTAAGGGGCTTTTGCTTGGCGGCCATGATCTGGAGGATTTGTAGGGCGGCTACGAGGCCATCGCCGGTGGTGCCGTGATCGCCAAAGATGAGGTGACCGCTTTGTTCACCTCCAAAGTTGTGACCATTTCTGAGCATTTCATCTACGACATGTTTGTCGCCTACAGGCGTGCGGACAACTTGTCCTCCGGCGGTTTCGATAGCGGTTTCGAGGCCAGCATTGCTCATCACGGTGGAGACTAAGGTGTTGTTGGCAAGCGAACCTTCAGCAAGCATTTCCAGCGTGCAAATGGCCATGATGTCGTCACCGTCAATGAGGGTGCCATTTTCGTCGCAGAGCAATACGCGGTCGGCGTCACCATCGTGGGCAATACCGATGTTTGCGCGGTGTTCCTGCACCCAATGGCACATTTTCTCGGGGTGCATGGAGCCACAGCCGGCGTTGATGTTAGTGCCGTCGGGGTGGTTGCCGTACACGATGACATCGGCACCCAACTCGCGCAAGACACAGGGCGTGGCTTTGTAGGCCGCGCCGTGTCCGCAATCAACAACAATAGTCACGCCTTCGAGCGTTTGTCCGCGTGGGAAGGATCGTTTTGCGAATTCCACATAGCGGCCGAGGGCGTCGTCGATGCGCACGGCTTTACCAATCTCGCCAGCGGTGGGGCGCACGTGGTCGATCTTGCCGCTGAATACAAGGTTTTCAATTTGCTGTTCAATTGTATCGTCAAGCTTATAGCCGTCGTGGCGGAAAAATTTTATGCCATTATCATCGTAGGGATTATGTGAGGCGGTGATCACGATGCCGGCATCGGCGCGAAGACTGTGAGTGATGCGAGCTACTCCAGGTGTTGGCAGGGGTCCGATAAACAGGACGTCAACGCCCATGGAGAGGATTCCGCTGGCGAGGGCGTTCTCGATCATGTAACCGGAGAGGCGGGTATCCTTACCGATGACGATCTGATGGCGGTGTCGGCTGCGCGACTCAGGGTTTAGATCCTTGAACACGTGCGCGGCAGCCCGGCCGAGTTTGAGAGAGGTCTCGGCGGTGACGGGCTCAATATTGGCCTGTCCACGTACGCCGTCGGTACCGAAAATCTTATTTTTCGCCGGATCCATTTTCTTTTTCTTCGCCGTCACGATCGGAAAGAGGAGGAGGTTTTTCAATCGCGGTCTTATCGGCAGGGCGTTGGTAGCCGTCACGATTTGTGTATGGCAAACCTTGAGCGGTCTTGATGATGAACCACACCATGATGGCAAGCATCAAGGACAGGACTTTCATCCAAAAATCGTTGATGTCTTTGGGCTGCTTGTCGACCATGGTTTAGTTGCTCTTTTTTTCGGGGCGCAATTTTTTTTCGATAATCTCGGTCATGGCGCGCAGCGAATCCCTGGCCCGCTGGATACGAGAGCGTGTTTCCTCCGGCTTAGCTTCCGACTTTAGTGTCTCGATCAGGAAATCCTTAAGCTGTCTCAACGTCACTTTGCTATGCAACGCACCGTTGTGGCAATAGGAAATATCGCCGGTTTCCTCGGACACGATGACTACAATCGCATCAGTCTCTTCACTTAGGCCAATAGCCGCGCGGTGACGTGTGCCCAGTGTCTGGTTAATATCAATCCGCCGGGTTAGCGGGAAGATGCAAGAGGCGTACATAATACGATCACCGTGGATTACCACACCGCCATCGTGCAAGGGCGAGTTTGGAAAGAATATGGAATCGAGCATGTCAGGAGTGAGTGCGCAGTCTATAAGCACACCGCTTTGCGTTTCCTGATGGACATCGACAATTTGCTCAATAGCCATAATGCCGCCAACTCGTTTACGAGAGAGGCGGTCAGTGGTCTGTACCACTGCATCGACATCGAGCGGACTATCCTGATCACTGGAAAAGAGCGGGAGGTTTCCTAACTCCGCCAAAAGTCGGCGTAATTCTGGTTGAAAAATGACCAGGATAGCGACTGTAGTGAACAGGAATATTTGCTGAAGGAGCCATCGCAATACCTCTAATTTTACGAGGGCTATCATCGTGGTAATCCCGATTAGTACGAGAAAACCCACAACCACTGGCCAACCACGTGAACGCTGGAGGAAAGTAAACGTGTAATATATGCCCACGGCCAGTGCGCCAATCTCCACCGCAGCACGTATAATCCACAGCCAGTCGAGCTTGATCCACTCCCATATCTCCACGAGCCAAGCCGGAAGCTCGGGCGTCAGCTGTGCGCCGGCCACCATGATGAGCTCAACTGGATTCATGCTTTTTGATCGATTCCCAAGTATGCAACGCCTGCACCGTTTCTTTCACATCGTGCACTCGCACAACACCCGCCCCTGCCTGGGCGGCACGGCAGGCACAGGCCAAGCTCCCGGGGAGTCGGTCATTCACCTCCGTATTCGTCAAATGCCCAATGAACGATTTGCGCGAAGCCCCCACCAACAGGGGACGCTTCATCTTTGTAAATCGCTCCAAGGCCGCCAGCAATGCCAAATTATGCTCAACGGTTTTGCCGAAGCCAATTCCCGGATCGAGTACCACCTGTTCTAGGGTCATACCCCAATTGGTCCAACGTTCCATACGACAGTAAAAAAACGCTTCAACATCATTGACTACATTTTTGTACTTGGGTGATTTCTGCATGGTTTGCGGTGTGTCCAGCATGTGCATAGCTACGTAACCCACGCCGGTTTTCGCGACCAGTTGCCACATGACTTCATCCTCACGATTGGCGGCAATGTCGTTAATAATCACTGCCCCGGCCCCCAAGGCGGCTTGGGCGACAGCGGGTTTTTGTGTGTCAATGGAAAGGGCGGCTTTGGTTTGATCAGTTAGTTTTTTGATGACGGGAATCACCCGGCTTAATTCCACGGAGTCATCCACACTCTCCGCGCCGGGGCGGGTGGACTCTCCGCCGATATCGAGAATGTCCGCGCCTTCAGCCGCTAGGCGCAGCGCGTGTTCAACGGCTTGGTCGGTAGATTGGAAGTTTCCACCATCCGAAAACGAATCAGGCGTGACGTTGACAACGCCCATCACCAGCGTGGGTTGGGGGAATTTCCAACTACGATCGCACGCGCGCCAGATCATGGTCAGTAACCGCTGTTGCCCGGCGCTTTTTCGATAAGCTCGATCTCATAACCCTCGGGCGCATCGATAAAGGCAAAACCGCCGCCGTTTTCTTTCAAGTGCGGGCCGTCGGAATATTCCATGCCGAGCGACTGGATGTGCTTTTCAAATGCCTCCAGGCTTTCGACTTCAAAGGCGAGGTGCGTAAGGTCTTCCTGCACCTGTACGCCTCCGCTGCTGGGGTAGGAGCATATTTCAATTTCCTCGTCGCTATTGGGCGTGGCTAGAAAAATGAGTTCGGATCCACGGGGTGATTTGTGTCGGCGCGTTTCCGTGAGGCCTAGAATTTCCGTGTAAAATTTCACCGTACGTTCCAGGTCATCCACGCGGTAACGGGTGTGCAGTAGTTTTTGGACAATCGCCATGGGCCAAGGATGCCAATCGGCGGCGCGCGGCGCAAGACCTGTCGCCTTGTTGTAACATAAATGCGCTTGCACGGACTGGCAGGAAGTGGATTATCCGCCTTCTGCACGTGAAAAATGCATACGTTCTCATCTTGGTCTTGGTAGCCCGGAATTTGCCCGCAGCCGGAGTGAAGCCGCCCGCGCAAATTCTCAACCGCGGCGTTCCGTCCATCCCGAAGAAATTGGCTGAGGAGGCGAAGCCTTACCTAGAAGTGCGGCCGGTGCATTTTCAGGATTGGCATCCGGTCACGAAACACATGCTCGTTACACAACGCCCAAAAGGCGGGCAAGTGTCACAGCTGCATGTGGTTGAAAAGGCGGGAGGCACTTTGCGGCAATTAACTCGCGGCAAGGAACCGGTACGCTCAGCAAGGTATCAGCCGGTAGATGGAAGGTCACTGATCTTCAATCGGGATGAAAGCGGTAGCGAGCGTTATCAGGTGTTTCACTTCGACTTGACGACCGGAAAAACAACTCGACTAACCGATGGGAAGAGTCGCCACACCGGTGCGCGCTGGTCACCCGACGGCAAACGTGTGGTTTATTTTTCCCCAAAACGAAATCGCCGCGACAATGACCTTTATGTGGTCGACCCCACTCGGCCCGGCAGCGAAAAGCTTTTAGCAAAGCTTTCCGGCGGCGGTTGGTGGCTGGAGGATTGGTCGAACGATGGTGAGTTGATGATCTTGTTGGAATACATTTCCATAACTCACACGCGCTTACACATCTTGGATGCCAACACCGGTAAACGCTCATTGTTTACGCCCAAGCTGAGTGAAGAGGTTAGTTATCGTAATGCGCGATTTGATTCTCAACGGCAGGCTATCTATTATACTTGTGATGAAGATTCGAATTTTCAATATGTAGTCTGCTTGAATTTTAAGTCAGGTGAACGGAAACGTTATCTCGGCGAAGTGAGCTGGGATGTTGAAGCATTTGAACTGTCCCCAAACGGCAAAACGCTGGCTGTGATACACAACGAAGGCGGGGCCAGCAAACTTCGGTGTGTGGATGCGTTCACCGGGAAATTATCTGCCCAACAGGCTTTACTTTCGGATCTACCAAAAGGAGTGGTTCAAAAAATCCAATGGCATCGCACGGATGCTGACTTAGTTTATGATTTTGAATGGGCCCTGTCACCCGGTGAAATTAATACGATCAAGCTGGGGCAAAAGGGTAAAATCACATGGGCTGTTTCTGACATCGGTCAATTGAATCTAAATCGAATCAGTATTCCATTTCGCAGGGAATTAACCAGTGTTGATGGTGTGAAGTTTGACACATGGATTTATCCCCCTGGTAATAGAATCAATGGGAAATTCGAACCCAAATTTTCCCAGCGAGGAATTCCGATGGTTATTCTTTTTCACGGCGGACCCGAAAGCCAATTTCGTCCGCGCTTTATGGGACGTTACAATTACCTGATTTCGGAGGAACGAATCGCCTTGCTTTGCCCGAATGTTCGTGGCTCGCGTGGCTATGGTAAACGTCATTTGAAGGCAGATAATGGGATGGATCGAGCTAGAGTGATGCTGGATGTACAGAGATTACGAAATGCCGTCAGTGCGGATTCCTACTTTGATGCCAACCGCATCGCCGTGATGGGTGGTAGTTATGGCGGGTTCATGACATTGCACAGCATGGTCGTTTTGAATAATTTTGTGAAGTGTGGTGTGGATGTCGTGGGCATCTCCAATTTCGTGACATTCCTGAAAAACACGAGTGACTACCGGCGCGACTTGCGCCGCGTGGAGTATGGCGATGAACGCGATCCCAAGATGCGAAAGTTTCTGCAGGAATTATCGCCGCTCACGCATGTGAATGAAATCACGCGTCCCCTGTTGATTGTGCAGGGCGCCAATGATCCGCGCGTGCCGGTGAGTGAGAGTGAGCAAATGGAACAGGCTCTGCGCAAGAACGGGATCGAGACATGGTACCTGCTGGCCAAGGATGAGGGGCATGGTTTTCGCAAGCAGGCCAATCGCGAGTTTCAATTCCTCACCACCATCCATTTTCTGCGTAAGCATCTGCTCGACAAGGAATAGCGATTGGCAATCCCATGTACATGGCGTAAAACGCGCACGTGAAACGTGAGCGCCATTTTGCCAGCGATAACAACTCAGGCATTTGTCCAGAGGCTTGGGCTGCGTTGGAGAAGGCCAATCATGGGCATGCGGTTGGTTACGGGGACGATCCCTGGACAAAGAGGGCCTGCGGATTGATTCGCGATCTCTTTGAGACGGATTGTGAGGTGTTTTTTGTTTTCACCGGTTCCGCCGCCAATGCGCTGGGTCTGGCATCGGTTTGTCGATCCTATCATTCCGTAATATGTCACGAAGCGTCCCACGTGGAAAATGACGAATGTGGTGGCCCCGAATTTTTTAGCGGCGGGGCCAAAGTACGTTACCTTTCCGGTAAAGACGGGCGCCTCATGCCTGCTCATATTGAGACTGCTCTCGTAAAGCGCACCGACTTACACTTTCCAAAAAGCGGCGCACTGAGTCTCACCCAATCCACAGAGCTGGGTACGGTCTATACACCTGCACAGATCAAGGATATTTGTCGCGCAGCAAAAAAACACAGGCTGAAAGTGCATATGGATGGTGCGCGCTTTTCCAATGCTGTTGTGAGCCTTGGTGTAAAGCCAAAGGAGATAACATGGAAAGTCGGTGTGGACATGTTGAGCTTTGGTCTCACCAAAAACGGTACGCATGCAGGGGAGGCTTTGATATTTTTTGATAAATCTCTGGCGCGCGAATTTGACTGGCAGAACAAGCAGGCCGGGCAACTAGCCAGTAAGATGCGATTTCTTGCTGCGCCGTGGGTTGGGATGCTTCAGGATGGCGCTTGGCTGCGCCATGCCAATCACGCCAACAAGATGGCCAAGCGTTTACGCGGGGCGTTGTCGAAGATCTCGGGGATCAAGTTTCTACACCCCACTCAGGCCAACGCTGTTTTTGTCGATATGCCGCCCGTACTGGTGGATGCTATGCATAAGCGTGGCTGGCATTTTTATACGCTTTATAGCGACAATGACGCTCGGCTGATGTGTTCTTGGGATACCACTAAGGAGGATATTGATGACTTCGTGGGCGATCTTAATGATCTAATGACTAAGCGTAAAAAATTGCGCCCCAATACCCGAAAAGGGCAGGGGCGCAAGCCGAATTAAATTATCGGACTAGCGGCGGGGTAGAACTTGAGGCCTACCGAGTTTTCTGGGGGGAGTACGTGGCAGGATCTGTGGGCGTGGTGGGGCAATACCGATACCAGCTCCTCCGGGCTGTACCGGTTGTATACCAACGCTGCCGTTGATCTCACTGTAGCGAACGGCCTCCACCGTTTTCAGCTTGGCCATGGCCAGTTCGACGTTGGTCGATTCAGGCAAGATCACATGAAGGATGGTATTATTAATCATTGCCTTCTTAATTTTCAGGCCGGGAATTGCATCTGCCAGCATCTTTTCAGAGTCCTCCTTGCTTAATCCCTTTTCTACACCCACGAGCAACTCACCCGTTGCATAGGTGCCATTTGGATGTTTGGCTGCAAAACTAGGGCTCACGGTTGGGCGCTGGTCGGTGGGGGCGGAGGGCGCCTGCTCCGCTTCTTTTTCCAGCATGGCCAGCTTTTCCTTCAACTGCTTGATTTGGGCGTTGACCTTCGCCAATCCTTCCGGAGTGAACCGTGCAACTTTTTTTAGGTTTTCAAGATTAGTGATCTCCGCCTTGATCTTGGTGATCTCAGCAGCATGGTTACCGTCTGGCTTGTGGCCGGCGGCATCCTTGTCTAGATTCTGTTGAATCCAGCGTGCCAAAGTACCACTACCCATGCCGTAACCGCCGGGTAGCTGGCGCAGGTCGCGAGTTTGGGCTCGCGGGGGCTCTCCCCAGTGAACCGGATATGGTTTCCTGCCGCCGGGTTGGGGTCGGACAGGTTGAATTCCAATACCGGGTCGCGGGGTTGGGTTTTTCTTTCCGTAAAGCATCGTGTAAACTTCCTCCGGGGTACGCTGTTGTCCGGTGCTCTCATTGAACCAAGGCGAACCTCCGATGAAGACTCGGCCGGCGGGGATCTTCTTGCCGCCCTTGACCCATTCCTCAAAGGTAGGCACGCCGGTTTGTCCACCAAGACTGGGCTTACCAGCCTGTAATTCAGCCAGTTGCTTCTTTTTGGTGGAGAGCTTGGCTTGGAAGGTTTTGTATCCTGCGCGCGTAAAGCGTGCGCGTCGGGCCAAAGCCATCATCTCCGCAATCTCCTTTTTTAGTGTGGCAATCTGTATCTGTGTCTGTTGGTTGCCTGCAGGAGGTTCTGGCTTGGCGACACCATTGCCGCTACCGGAGTCGGCGGCATCCTTGTTCAAGTTCTCTTGAATCCAGCGAGCCAGGGTGCCACTTCCTGATCCGTAGCCTCCGGGCAGGGGTCGAAGGTCACGTGTTTGTCGTAACGGTGGTGCTCCCCAGTGGGCTGGGAAAGCTTTTCCATTGGCGGATCGGTGGACCTTGGCAGCGACAGGTTGTGGGGTTGCCCTGCCATCATCGGTCACCACGATATTAATCTTTACGGTGTTTACCGGTGGCTTGTCTTCAAAGACTCGCTTGTATTCCAATACGATCTCGCCCTTGCCGGTTTTCATAGCTTCATAGGTTGCCGTGGACATTCCCGGTGCACCTAGGAGCTGCCCTCCAGCTTGATGGCTGACCTTGCCTGAGAGCTTCAACACATCGGCTGGTGTCTTGTCATTCCAAGTGAATCCGGTTGTGGGATTTCCCTTGAGCTTCACCTTGAGGGTGCTTCCTTTTTTGACGGTGATGGTCCCACCATTTTCAGGCATTCCAAGATGCAATTGGTGGGCCTCGGTGCGACATAAGGCGCAGTCTCCACCGCCGACTGCAGTAGGGGGGTTGACGGCAACGGCTCCACCTCCGCCAAGTTGGATACTGGAAACAACCAACCCGTTGCGGGGTGCGTCATCGGCGATGCGTCGATCCATGATGTAACAGGAAACAAGTAACCCAATCGTGTTGCCGTTGTGCAACCGCTGTAACTGTTTATCGAAACGAATGTAGCGCCGCTCAAATTGTTGAAGGGGTTTTTTGGCAGTTTCCAATGCTAAAACATAAAGTTCATCCAGTGTCTTGGCCGGGGCACCTTGCTTATTGGCACCAATGGCCTCTCCCTTTTCCACCCAACTTTTCTCTTCGGGTTGAGGAGGAGCTACGCCTCCGGGCTTGACTGGTACCGGTGGGCGACGGTTAAAGGTTCGATATCGCCGTTCGGTTACCTTGTTATTGCTCACCACAATCGTGGTTTCATGGCCAAATCCAACCCAGCTCTGGAATCCAATCTTATAGCTGTAATTGCCCTTGCATTTGGCCTTGGCGATTTCCCATGCGCCAATGCCTTCCTTTACCTTGCGCGTATCCTCCTTGGCCTGTTTCTCGGCCAGTTCCCTAGCTTTGGCGTTGGGATCAAATACCGGGGGATCCACGGGGCGTGGAGCTACCGGATCAACGGCAACTGGAGGAGCCGGAACATCGTTCTTGGCGTCGTTATCCATATTTTTTTGAATCCACCCGGCCAAAGTGCTGCTGCCAAGTCCATAGCCTCCGGGTAACGGGCGCAAGTCCTTGGTCTGGAGGCGAGGAGGAGCACCCCAATGTTTGGGGTAGGCTTTTTTAGCTACAACGGGCTTAATTGGCCGGGGTGGGGGAGCCGGACGACCGACGGCAATCGGAGGTGGAGGAGGTTGATTATTGCCTGAGTTTACTGCTGGCTTGTTGTTTTTGGCGTCATTATCAAGGTTTTTCTGAATCCAATTGGCTATGGTGCTGCTGCCAAAACCATAACCGCCGGGTAGCGGGCGATAATCACCGGTCTGGAGGTTCGGAGGGTTGCCCCAATGTTTGGGGTAGGCTTTTTTAGCTGCAACGGGCTTTATTCCTGATTTGTTTTTCTCGGCATCCTTATCCAGATTTTCCTGAATCCAGCGTGCCAAAGTGCCGCTTCCACGGCCGTAGCCGCCGGGCAGAACGCGTAAATCACGTGTTAGCCGGAGCGGGGGTGCACCCCAATTCGCGGGGAAGGCTTTGCCGTTGGGTGCCTTATAGATCGGTTGCGGTTTTACCTCGGTGGCTCCCTCCTGCGCCTGAAGGTTCAGGCCGAAGGTCAATAGCACCAGAGTAAGGATTATTTTAGTTTTTTTCATTTTTTGTTTCCTGATAAATCTCGTAATGGTTGCCTTCTAACACGAATTCCACGTGTTTGCCCAATGAAATCCACTTCAAAGCGGCAGGTTTGTCCGTGACCAGTTTGAAGTAGGCCTTGGATCCGAACTTGATGCGGATTTTCTTCGTTTTGATTTTGAGCGTTTGAATTTCCGCATCAATCCAGCAGGTGCCGTTCTGGTAAAAGCTTCGGCCGGCAACAAATCGGATGTTCTGTTGTGCGGCGGTGGTACTTCCAGCTTTTCCGCTAGAGTAGAAGTAGTTGTTGAATCCAGGACCTTGTCCAGGTTTTGCCGCTTCGGCGTTGCTTCTTCTAAGGCTAGAGGTAGCTGACTTGGCTTGGGCCAGACTCTGTTGGGCGCGTGCTGCGGCTACTGCGCCTGCGCCTGATTTAGTCTCTTTTAGTGCGTCGAAGTTGACTCCCAGATCGCGAACAGCCCTCGCATTGTCCAACGCGGGTAACAAACGGCGATTTGCCACAACATTGTTTCGACGGTCATCCTCCAAGATCAGGTAGGCGGTGAATGGGGTCACGATGCCGTACTTTTTAGCCAGTGTAGTGACTTCCTCTTTAAGTTCCTTGTTTTCACCGTGCAGGCGAATTTGATCGAGCAGATAGCCGACGCGACGAGTGGCCCAAAGACGCGGGATGAAATCGTGCTTGTCGGATTCGGCCAGAAACTCTACTGGATATTCCATCTTTACTTGTTTGCCATTGACCATACCGGCAAGTAGTAGATCGCCCTTGCCCTTGCCGGAGTAGCGACCCACCACAACCAGTTGATCGCCCTTGAATAAATCAGGCAGCGGCGCCGGATAGAACTGCTTCAGGTTTGCCTCCCAAGAAACGACCACGTCTGGGTCAGCCATGACCGGTTCGTTGATTTTGGTGTAGAACTGGGAGACTTTTACCTCAATGTCCTCGCTCGGCAGCACGTACTGGCTAAAGGCGCGGGTGGACTCGGTGATCTTGTCCAGGAGATGCGTGTTGACGTCATTGCCGATACCGAAACAGAAGACGCGAGTCTTACCGGCGACATCCTTGACGTTTTTAACAATCTGATTTTCGCCAGTGATGCCCACCGTCGGCCGGCCATCAGTCAGGAAGATGACCACGAACGGTCGCTTGCTGTCCTTGGGGCGCAGCTTGAGAGTTTCGGACATGGCATCGTTGATGGCTGTGCCGCCGATTGGCTTGAGGCCTTTCACAAAGTTTAGCGCTTTTTCGCGACTGGCCTTGGAAACTTCCTTGAGCTCAGAGAACAATGTCTCAGCCTCGGTCGAGAAACGGACTACTTCGAACCGATCACCGTCATTTAGGTTATGCAGGCAGAACTCAAGCGCCTTCTTGGCCTGCTCGATTTTCTTGCCGGCCATCGAGCCGGAGGTATCGAGGACAAACGCCACATCTTTCTCGACCACTTTGTCCTGTTTTACGTCAATACCCGGGGAGAGCATAAGGAGAAAAAATCCATCTTTGTCTGCATTAGGCCGGTGGGTCAGCAGGCTTAAGCCCAGGTCGGTTTTTTGCGGGGTGAAATAAATCGCAAAATTGTTCTCAGGTAGCGCATTGTTTTCCTCGTATCCAATGGTCGCCTTGTTGCCACCATCGCGCTTGATCTCGACCTCGTGGCTGGGTGAGTAGATGGACTTGAGCGGGGTCTTCGATTCGATCTCCATTTTCACACTGAGCGTCTTGATCGGTTTGGCTGAATACTTGCCGGTGTTTAGCGGATACTTGTAGTTTACCAGTCCGCTGTCCTTCTTGAGCACCTGCTTGTATGTCACGCGCGTGCGTTTGGTACTGCGAGGCTCAATCGGGAATATGCGCACCTTGTAGAGGTCGTTCTCGGCAAACTCCAGTAGGGCCGGATCCTGTGCGCTACGCACGATATCCTCATAAATCTTGCGGGCCTTTGCGCCTTCCAGCAGTTCTGCCTTCATCATCTTGCCGTTGATATCCATGCGGAAATCCGTCAGCACTGCGCCCTTGGGGACGGGGAAAATAAAGTGCCCCTCGAGTCGGCTGCGGTTTGGGTTGTAGAAAACCTGCTTCACCGTCGTCTCGGCAATTTGGTCGGTGACCTTGATGTTCACCTTCTGCTCATGTACCTCCATTGGTGCAAAGTGGTAAACTCTTGGGCGCGGGATGGGCCATGGGCGTGGCGGCCGGATCGGGTGAATTGGTGGCTCAATGATCGGCCCCGGATGGGGTAAAATCCTTGCGTCATTGACGACGATTAGGCCACCGGCAAGGGAATTGAAGGAAGTGGCGAAAATGACCAAGGCCATCGTACAAAATAGAAGCAATCGTTTCATGGTGATATAGACGTTTCACCGGCGAAAATACTCCGTTTTTTACGGCTGGCAATGCATTTCGAGGTGCTTGACCCTAATCAGATCGCCAGACACACTCTCCCCATGTTTAAGCACTTTCTGTTAGCCACCGGCCTCGCGGCGGTGTTTTCCCTCCCTGCAGCCCAATACAAGCTCCATACCTGGGAAAAACTCCACATAACTCCGCATTTCTGGTCTGAGGGCGGGCACTTTGGGGATTTCAATCATGACGGCCAAGGCGATGTCGTCGTCGGCCCCTACTGGTATGCCGGCCCGGACTTCAAGAAACGCCACACCATTTACCCTGATGAAGTACCCGCAAAGGATGCTTTTGAGATCACTAAGGGTGGCCAGAAGGTCAAGGTGCCGGGGTACAAGGGCGAGTTGAGCGGCAAGAATGGTTACTCCAACAATTTCCTTACCTACACCTACGACTTTAATTCCGATGGCTGGAAGGATGTGCTCGTGTTCGGCTGGCCCGGCAAAAACACCACTTGGTACGAGAACCCGAAAAACAAGCCCGGCCTCTGGAAGGCCAATGTCATCTTTCCGGTGAGCGATGGCGAATCACCGCGCCTTGAGGACATGAATGGCGATGGCAAACCGGAGATACTGGTCTTTCGTGACAAACACCTTGGCTACGGACAGGGCGACTGGAGTGACCCGGCCAAGGAATGGAAGTTCATCAAGATCAGCACCCCGGGCAAGTGGCAGCGTTACTCTCACGGCTATGGCGCAGGGGATGTGAATGGCGATGGACGTAAGGATATCCTTGAGCCTGCCGGCTGGTGGGAGCAACCGAAGAAAGTTGATGGTACCCCATGGAAATTTCATGCGGCACCCTTTGGCGCAGGTGGCGCTCAGATGTACACCTATGACGTGGATGGCGACGGCGATAATGACGTCATCACCAGTCTCGCCGCGCACGGCTATGGGTTGGCGTGGATCGAGCAAACCGCTCCCGGCAAGTGGAAGCAAAATACCATTATTAATAGCAAGCCAGAGGAGAGCCCCTTCGGTGTGAAGTTCAGCCAGCTGCACGCCATTGACCTAGCCGATATTGATGGCGATGGCCTGCTCGACATTGTGACCGGCAAACGCGTCTGGGCTCATGGCCCCAAGGGGGATCAGGAGCC
>CBFHWX010000071.1:0-14318 GCA_965659445.1 Limisphaerales bacterium
CCCACCACGCCATCACCTTTTGCATACATGAGCCCAAGGCTGTGTTGCGCCATTGCATTTCCTTGCTCAGCTGCTTTGCGAAACCACTTCGCCGCGTCCTTGAAATTCTGCTCCACTCCTTGGACTTCATAATACATCACCCCAAGGTTGTATTGCGCAACTGCATCTCCTGCTACAGCCCTCTGCTCCAACGTTAGAGGCTCGGCAGCAGTGTTTTCTTCTCCAAGTCTTGCTCGCTTATCCAACCGACTTTCACCGCAACCAGCCATCAGTAAAAACCCAATCGCTAGAAAGGTCGAAAATGCGGTTTTCATGCTGAAACCATACCATTACGCCCGTCACTGTAAATCCGAAGCTTTTCCAATAAATGGTTCGGCCGAGAAATCAGGCTGGTGAAACCAAAAGACTCATGACAGCCCTTACCAATGCCTCCACCCTTGTCTCCATCGGGAAATCCGAGGGTGCCTCACAGGTATAACTGAGCTGAGTCTTATTCATCACCAGCCAGAATGCCTCGGGCCATAATTCCCTTAGCCGCGGGTCCAGTTCAGGTACAATCAGTCCACGATCATTCTTGCGCCCATCGATTTCTAGAGACTCATCAATCGGACAAACGGTTTTCACCGACTCCAATACCCGGCGTGGCTCGGTGGGTTTGCCGTCCATCTTCAATTCATAAAAATAAAATCCCTTCGCCTCCCAGTCCTCATGAAGCTGAATGGTGAAATCCAAATCAGGCAACGTTTGAAGCCACTGAGTGTGCACGCGGATTTCCGGTGTCTTCAGATGCTTATAATCACGGTTGAGATCATCGCCCGCAGCGTTCTCCCGTGTATTGGCAGGGAAGCCGGTGGGGTTCAGGCAAGGGCTGAGCCACAGCGCGGTGTCCTCAGGCCAAACATTTTCGGTGATGAGCCGGCACATGGCCAGGGGCGCTGCCGGTTCATCGCCATGAATGCCACTGGAAAGATAGATTTTGCGATGAGTACTTGCCGCGGCGCGATGCAGCGTTAGAAGACGAATATTGTTTTCAGTTTCCAGCCAGTTGACCGTCCACCCGTGGGCTTGGGCTGCAGTGAGGCAATCATCAAGAAGCGCCTCAATATCGATGGTCTCGCCAAAATAGCCGCCCTCGTTGAGGCCCAATGGTCTCACAGCCTAGGCCGTAACCGTCTCGGCAGCCTCAGACGCTCCAGAAGTATCGCAGGATTCCTTTTCGCCACAGCCACAACCATTCGCCTCTCCTTCATCAAATTCCTCCCAATCCGGGTCCAGTCCTAGATCACGGAGCATCTGCAGGTCCTTCTCAACGGGTTGGTTCAGCGTAGTAAGATAATTGCCAACCATCAAAGCACTGGCACCAGCCTGGAAAATCATGCACTGCAGATCGCGAAGATTCACAGTGCGGCCACCAGCCACCATGATTTCTTTGGTCGGCATAATGAAACGGAAACAGGCAATGGTCTTGAGAATTTCCAGCGGCGGCAACGGTTCCTGATTTTCCAGAGGTGTGCCGGGGATGGGATTAAGGATGTTCACCGGCACCACGCTCGCGCCCACTTCGCGCAATGAGAGAGCGAGGTCGCAACGATCCTCGCGGCTTTCGCCCATGCCGATAATGCCACCGCTGCATATCTTAATGCCGGCATTTTTCAAAAACTCAATCGTGCGCAAGCGATCCGCAAACGAATGCGTCGTGCAGTGCTCAGGGAAAAAGCGTTCGGAACTTTCTAGGTTGTGGCCGTAGCACTCGAGGCCGGCTTCCTTCAATCGGTTGGCGACTTCCTGAGATTCTATCAACCCCAGTGAAGCATCCGGCCGTGTCTGGCCTTGCTCCTTCATTTCAGTAATACGGTCACAAACCTCATCGAGCATCGGCCCTTCCTTCAATCCACGCCATGCAGCCACTAATCCCACGGCGGTGACGCCATTGCGATTGGCCTCCTCGCCCGCTTCAGCCACCGGCTCTGGATCCACAAAACCATAACGGGGCGTGTCTGTCTGGTACAAAGCAGATTGCGAACAGAAGGAACAATTCTCCGAACACGCTCCAGCCTTGGCGTTGACGATCGAGCAAAGGTGAATCTTATTCCCCTTAAAATGCTCGCGAATGCGATTCCCCCAGGAAAGCAGCGTGTGGATATCGGCGGAGTTTTCGAGATCAAACAGAAACAACGCCTCTTTGCGATCGATCACTTCACCATCCAAAACGCGTTGTCCCACCGAGGCAATACGTTCAGAGATTCGGATTGTTTTTGCGTCAACCTCTTGCCCACTCATGGTTGACGAGACTATTGGGCATACATTTTCGGATCAAGCTTGAGTTGTTCAAGGGCCTACCAACTGTGGAGCTTGATTTGTCTTCAGTGGATTTTCTTCAAACCCGCTTCCTTCCAGCCGGACGCACCAATCGTCAATAAGCGCAATTGCCTCACTTAGATCCAGACCATGATGCAGGTTGGGGTAGCGTTGAAGATAGCCCTTGGCTTTCTGGAGCAAACGAAATGAAGGCCGCAAACGGTGACCGGCAGCCGGATATTCCGGTGACTCATGCATGGTAAGATGCACAAAACCGCCGGCAATTTGAATAAGAGCCTTGTAGAAGTCCGCATCGGGCTGTCCGCGTGTTTCCAGCCATAAATCCTCGAGGACATCGTGGGCCGTGTAGAATTCACCGGAGTTGAAACATTCGAAAAAGCCAAGATAACGCGCATCGTGTTTCTGACCCTTCAGATGCGCCACCTGCTCAACGATCCATCCGGCTTTGTGCGTCATGCCTGTATATTATGTGAATATTGCGCTTTTGACATCTCAATATGAAATCCGCACAAATCCCGTATGGCAAAGACCGGACTAGGTCGCGGGTTGGGCGCACTAATGGGAGAGAAAAAATCTACTCCCGAGAGCGCTACCCCAGCGGCTGAAGAAACCGGCAAGCAACCCACATCAATCATGCCCGATGGCGAGGTGCAACGTCTGGAGCGTGTGGCGATCAATGCCATCCAACCCTGCGCCTCCCAGCCACGAAAAGATTTTGATCGCAACGCGCTGGAAGAATTGGCCGTTTCGATCACGTCCAATGGCATCATCCAGCCGCTTGTTGTTCGCCCGGTTGACGGGGGAAAATACGAACTGATTGCAGGGGAACGCCGCTGGCGTGCGGCACAAATTGCGGGGCTCGACACGGTACTCGTCATCGTGCGCGAAGCCACCGATGCAGTAGCGCTTGAAATGGCGTTAGTGGAAAACCTGCAGCGCGAGGATCTTAACCCCATTGAAGAAGCACTCGGCTACAGCCTGTTAATTGATGCCTTTCAAATGACGCAGGAAAGCACCGCCCAACGGGTCGGGAAAAGCCGCGCCGCTGTGGCCAATTCGCTGCGACTTCTCAAACTACCCGAAGAGGTGCAGGCACAAATGCGCCAAGGCCAGCTGGGAGTAGGCCACGCGAAGGTGATTCTGGGCTTGGGCGAAGCTAAACACCAAACGCTGGCCGCCGAACGGGTGATCAAGAAAAACCTCAGTGTGCGAGAGACGGAGGATTTGATTTCCAGCCTGCAAAAAGACGAATCGCCAAAGGAAAAAAAGAAGGACGGTAAGAACACTGTCCGCGAAGTGCATGTCACCTCTCTGGAAAACAGGCTGAAGGAAACACTGGGCACTAAGGTGTCTCTCACTTATCGCGACGGCAAGGGTTCACTAAACATCAGATATTATTCTGATGATGATCTCGAGCATATTTTAAAATTACTGGGTGTAGAGTTGCAGTGATGATTTTACCACTTGCCTATTACGGCAACCCCGTGCTGCGCGAAAATGGTGCATGTGTGGAGTTAGTCAACTCTGAGATCGAGCAGCTCATTGATGATATGTTCGAGACAATGGAGAATTACCGGGGTATCGGCTTGGCCGCACATCAGATAGGCACAGCTATTCAGTTGACCGTGATCGACATCCGGACTGTTGAGGATCGCCCCTCCACCTTGGAACTTGATGGTAAAGAGGCCGATCCGCATTCCATCATGCCGATTGTGCTGATTAATCCATCGATCACGCCGCTCAATGATCCCGTGAAAGGACCGGAAGGATGCCTCAGTTTTCCGGAGATTTTTGGTGACGTATCTCGGCCTGACAAGGTGAGTGTCAAGGCCCTAGACCGCCAAGGCAAACGGATTGAGTTTGTGTGCGACGGTCTTCTAGCACGCTGTGTGCAACATGAAACAGATCATTTGCACGGAATTTTATTCATCGACAGGATGGATCGTGAGACCAAGTCTGACTTACGGGAAGAGTTGAGGTTGCTGCAAGATACAACTAAGGCCAACCTTATCGAGCAATAGCAGTGTACCTGCTAATAAATGCGGCGCATACTCGAGGAAAGAATCCCCAGCTCACCACGATACTTCGCCACTGTCCGACGAGCGATCTTCACTTTCTTTTTGCCGAGCAACTTCACGATAGACTCATCAGATAGGGGCTTGGATTTCTCCTCATTTTCCACGAGGGCAGCAATCATTTGCTTTACGCTCGTGTTACTCATGCCTTTTCCATCATCGGTTTGAATCGCGCCGGTAAAAAAATAGCGCATTTCGAACAGACCCTGTGGAGTTTGCATATATTTACCGGACACCGCACGGCTCACAGTGGTTTCGTGCACCCCTACTTTTTCAGCAATTTCCGACATAGTCATAGGATTGAGATGGCTTATACCATTATCAAGAAACTCCGATTGTCTTGCGACGATTTCCTTGCCTATCTTAAGGATGGTATCCTGCCGTTGGTGGATGCTTTTGATAAGGAAATTCCCATCCCGAATCTTGCCACGAATATACTCACGCACGTCCTTGGAATCTTTCGCCTCCACTAGCAGATCCTTGTAGGAATTACTAATCCGTAATTGCGGCATTTCCTCGCGATTGGAGGTGACCTCCCACCGGTCATCTTTCCAGGACACAAACACCTCGGGCGCGACGTAAACTTCGGCAGTTTCCTGATAGGCACTACCAGGGCGCGGATCAAGGTGTGAAATATTTTCGGCGATGTTCTGCACCTCATCGACCTCCACTCCAATTGCGCGGGCGATTTCCGGGAAGCGCCGACGGCCCAAAGCGTCCATGTGTTGATCAATCACGCGGTGCTCCAGCGAATCAATTTTACCTATGCGCTCCAGCTGCAGCAGCAAGCACTCGCGCAAATCCGACGCGCCCACACCGGCCGGCTCAAAGGAACGAAGGACTGACAACACTTCATCAACCACATCCGCATCTTTACCTGAGGCCTCCATAAGCTCCTCAAGGGATGCCTGGAGAAACCCGTTCTCATCTATATTACCGATGATCACCTCAGCCACCACACTTTCCTCCTCGTCCAGATCGCTCAAGTGGGCTTGCCCTAGTAAATGTTCCTGCAACGAGGTGCCCGAGGTGAGGGATTCGAACATAAATTGCCTCCGTTCCTCATCATCTACGGTGGGCCGGGAGACGGGCGCAATATTTGAGGCATTGAAATGTTCGCGCCATTCCTCGCTCAACTCAGCGAGGCGCTCCATCTCAACCTGAAAATCATCGTACGGTTCGCCGTTGGATTCGTCTGCGGGTTCCACCTTCGTGCCAGCCGGCGGCTCAGCAGCTTCATTTTCACCGGGCTTCCCAATGAGTTCCACCCCGCTTTCATTTTCATCATCAGCCGATGATTTTTCATCAGGCGAAAGCTCCTCAAGTACAGGGTTTTCCTGAAGCTCCTTGTTCACCATTGCCTGCAGATCCAGCATGGGAGCTTGAAGCAACGCAAGCGACTGCTGCATCTGTGGGGACATCACCTGGACTTGTGCCAGTCTCTGTCCGAGCTGCATTCTGTGTTCGAAAGCCATGGGTTGGGCGGCTGGCCTGTTGTTACCATTTTAACCGATTGAAATCAAGCGCAATGGCACGTAACTTGCTTACCAACATACGAACGGTCGTTCCATCCAGCAGATACAACCTTCTGGTTCGACTAATTTGTGGATGAAAAATAATTGTGTCGGGATTGGCCGTATCTTACCCTGCTCCCGTGGATGAGGAGGAGGTACAGTTTACGATTCTTGGCAGTGGATCCAGTGGTAACGCTTCATATTTGGAAACGCCCGGTGCGCGTGTACTCATCGACTGTGGCTTCAGCGCCAAGCGAATCCGGACTAGCCTGCTCGAACTGGACCGTACGCCGGAGCGGCTCGATGGCATCCTGATCACGCATGAACATTCAGACCACATCACCGGGCTCAAAGTGCTTGCCGCCAAGCTTGGCATCCCTGTGTACTGTAACCGCCACACCGCCGAGGAGATTCGGCACCACCACGACTACAATTTTGATTTTCAACTTTTCGATACCGGCAATAGTTTTGTAATCGGTGATCTTGTGGTGGATACATTTCCTATCCCACACGATGCCGTTGATCCCGTGGGATTTACGCTTCACACGCCGACGGTACAGATCGGTTTCCTGACTGACCTTGGCCATGGCACCCGGCTGATTGCCGATCGAGTGCGCAAGGCCGAGGTGCTGTTGCTGGAAACCAATCACGATGTGGACATGTTAAACAACGACCCACACCGGCCGTGGAGCCTCAAGCAACGCATCCTCAGCCGGCATGGGCATCTATCCAATGAAGGGGCAGCCGACTTTCTTCAGCATCTTGTCCATGCCGATTTGCAGCATATTTTCTGCGTACATCTCAGTCGCGACTGCAATACTCCCGAGTTGGCCAGGGAAGAAATTACCCAAAAACTTTCCCAGCTGGACGCCACACAGGTACAGGTGCACATCACCCAGCAGAATAAAGCCTGTCCAACTCTGCGGATTGCCTCAAAGAAAAAGGCCAATTCGGACGAAAAATCCGTTGCCACGACTTCCTCTGCCCTTTAAGGTTGACTCTGAACCAACCAAAAGCGCCATTCCAAGGGCGTTTAACCCAACGACTATATTTTTCACCATGTCTGAACGAATCGGATTCGTCGGAGTCGGCCGCATGGGAGCCAACATGGCCCGCCGACTTCATGATCAAAATTTCACCATCACTGCCGTTCATGATGTTCATGCAGACGGAGCCAAAGCCCTCGCCGAAGAACTCGGCGCAACTTATTATGAAAAACTCACACACGTCACAAAGAACTCCGACGTGATCATCACAGTCGTCACTGACGACAAAGCCATGAAGAGTATTTTCAATGGCACGGGCTCCCTTCTTGCCCGGTCAACCGGCAAGCTGTTCATCAACTGCGCCACTATCAGCCCGGCCACACACATGAAAGTAGAGGAGTGGGCCGCCAAGCGCGGGGCCCAAACCCTAGAAGCCTGCATGGCCAGCAGCATCACTCAGGCACGAGATGGCACACTTTATTTAATGTGCGGAGGCAAGCGCGAAGCCTTTGACCGTGCCCTACCTATTCTCGATGCCCTTTCCGGCACCAACAAATACATTGGTGAAACCGGCAGTGCAGCCAAACTCAAGGCATTGGTGAACATGGTTATGAACATTAACACCGCCGGTCTCGCCGAAGGCCTCGGATTGGCTGATGCCTTAGGATTGGACCTTGATGTCGTCCGTGAAATCTTCAGTCAAACCGGCGCCAACAGCCGCGTACTTGAGACCGACGGCGAAGACATGGTCATCAAGGATCACGAATGCTACTTCAGCGCCGGGCACGCCGCCAAGGACAGCGGCATTGCTCTTAAACTTGCCGTAAGCCAAGGGCTCAAGCTTCCACTCGCCAAGGCCGCCTGCAAACAATATGACAGAATGAAGGAGCTGGGATTGGGCGAACTCGACAAGTCCGGCATTGCAGAACTCACCTTCAAGGGACGCACTCTCCATTCCGATAATGAATCAACCGAAGCACCCTCTGAGCAGGAGCCCACGTGACATTCATTTAAACAAAACCCCTGTCACGTTGCCGGCACCCATCGTTGCGCTGCAAGCGACAACACAAAAAACACTAGAAATACCACCGACAATTCTGTCGGCACATGCGCGACGGCCAGCAGGTCCACCAGCACTATACCTGCCAACAAGCCGCCTACGGTCTTTCCAACCTCGCGTTTCTGCGCCCAAAATGTGGATCGCAATGAACGCAACACCCACAGCATCAGAATCGCTGAAACCAGAAGTGCGTCTTTGCGGTATTCACCCGAATTCACAATCAACGCCAGCAACATCGGTGAAGCCAGCAGCAGGCTCGGCCAAAATTTCACCAGGCTCGGCTCGTTCTCAACCTTGGCAAGGCAACTCAAGCCTACAACGTACAGGCACAACACCAGCGCCGTCCATGTTGCCAACCCGCTGTTTACATGTGTAAAAAAAGACTCGCCCGGATGCGTGGTTCCAAATGCAAATGCCGCCGCCACTAGCACCAAAAAACCCCGACATAAGGCAATGAGCACAGGCGACCAGGTAATTTTTTTGTGGATAAAATTGTAAAGAAATATGCAGTTAAACAAACCAAGCGCCAGCAATGCTGTTACGCTTCCTTGAATCGAGAGCATCCCTACTCCCACGGCCAATAGGCCAACACCAATTTTCCAAACCGCCCCTACACTGATCGCCTTGGAAGGGATCGGTCGCTCTTTACGATGCTCCCGGTCAAACGCCACATCACACGCGTCATTGAGATACATACCTCCTAGATACATCGCTGTAGCACCAGTGCAGAGCCAAGCAAACATTACCCAATCCATTGTCCCGATTCCAACGTATCCAATGCCTATCAGCCACCCGCACAGGCAATTACTCCACACTGTCGGCAAGTTGCTCACCCGCCCCAACTCCAATAATGCACGCGCCAGTTTCATGCGAGATCACGCGCACGCAGTTGCTCCAAGGTCCATTCATATTCACCGACGAGTTGCCCAACCACGTCACGGTTTTTCATTTCTGTCGGCAACACTTCCCACGTGTAAGTCTCCATCTCAAGATGAGAACACAACTCCGGATCCTCATTGAGTATATCCAACACTCCCACAATATGATCCCGCGTGGTGCTAAACCAGTTTCCATCAGGGCTGTGCAGCGGAACGTGGAAATGAATCCGCCACTCATTCGCATACGAGTCTGCAGCCAAAGCCACATCCAGATCGCGAAAACGATTCAGTTCACCACTTTTGGTTTTCTCCACAACCTGATGTAGATAAACGTCCTCCTCAAAAGACTTCAGATTCTCCTTCGTATCGGCATCAGGTTTCACAATCAATGCTGAGCTTAGGTGCAGCTTGCTGATACGCAACCCGGCCTCGGTCAAAGCTCCCAGAGCATCTTGGGGTTCCTCGTACTCCACTGCTAAGTGACAGGTGTCGTAATTCACACCCAAGTGGTCAATCAGTTTGGAGCCGGTTGAATGTTCGGCCTTCATGCTTTCAAAGAATTGTACTGTCTCAGCACTCGTTTCAAAATAACCCAATGGCTCCGGCTCCAAGCCCAAATGTAGAGGTTTACCTGTGTGATCGCTCAAATCTGCAATGTGCTCAACACATTTCCATATATTATCGCGGATTTGCTGCTCCTGACTTTCCTCAGTGATGAATTCCTTAAATGACCCGGGCAATGTACTCACGCTTCCTTCTACCCCCTCAGGGACCAAAGCCACAATGAGGTCAAAGAGTCGGTTTGTGTACTCAAGCCTGTCATGCGAAGTCCAGTCAGGCACATAAACCTGTTCCTTCACTCTCGAACCATGGAAATTCCCATAAGGAAAGCCGTTTATGGTAAAGACGTAGCAATTCTCGTCGACAAGCCATTGTTGAAAATTATCCAACACGACCGGCTCACTCAACTCGCGGGAAGCTCGATCACTTAAGCGCAGACCAATCCCATACGCCCTGCCCGGAGCCACACAATCGCGCACACCAAGCGTGTAGGTCTTGAGCGATTCAAAAGTCTGCACCCAATCCTCCCCGCGATGAATGTTTGTGCAATAGGCCAAATGCAGCCCGTGCTTCAGTTCCATGGCGCAGAATTAAAGCACAAGAACCTCAGCTAATCCACCTGGAAGCGGTCACATTGGCTGAGAAATTGCTTAGGATTCTCGAAGATCACCTTCTCGATAAGGGTTTCTGCGTGTCCGCGTCTGCGCATTTCACAGGCGGTTCTAGGTACTGCAAGTGGCACACTCGGGCCCCAGTCACACGCCGCATCCCACCAGAGTCGATCCGAGCCAAAGCGTTCAATCATGTCAATCGCACGAGCGGGTGAACATTTGCTTTCAGGATACAACGTCATCCCTCCCCAGTGCCCGGCATCGAGCACCATGCCAATGGTATGCTCTTCCACATGATCAATCATCACGCGTTCAGGAGTAATCCGGCTATCATTCTTGATGACATCCAGAATTAACCGGGTTCCTTTGTGTTTATCCTCAAGGTGTGGTGTATGCACAAGAATCAACTGATCATGGCTAGCAGCCAGATCGACGTGTTGTTCCAGAACCTTGAGTTCATTGCGGCTATTCTTATTGAGGCCAATCTCGCCAATACCCAGGACGTTCGGGCTATCCATGAATTCAGGAATGACCGAAAGCACATCAGCCGCCAAAGCCATGTCCTCAGATTCCTTGGGATTAATACAGAGCCAGGTGAAATGTTTAATGCCATAATTAGCCGCACGGCGCGGCTCGTACTCGGTGAGTTGACGGAAGTAATCCCGGAAACCATCGGCACTGCCTCGATCAAATCCTGCCCAAAATGCCGGCTCACAAAGTGCCACGCAACCGGCTGTCGCCATATCCGCATAGTCGTCAGTCGTTCGACTGACCATATGCGCATGTGGTTCAATAAAACGCATGATCTATTTCTAGGCGCCCTCACCGGGCCACGCACCACAGGCGCCTTTGCCCGGGGCAACGGCAATGGGTTCAGGCGTGGGGTCACTGAACGCCATCAGCACATCCTTGGCACGGTCATTGCCGCCATCTTCAAGATGCTTGATCGCATCGCGGAAAGCCTCCATTCGGAAATCCGAATCTCCCTCCGCACGTTCCACTCGGTCGAGGAACGCGGCAATGTCGATCAACTTGTGCCGAGCATCCATGAAATACTGATCCAATACTTTTTCGCGAGTCATCATAGTCATAGCGCATAGGTCGCCCACGGGGGCGAAACAGGGTTCGCTCGGAAAATATGTGAATAACCTGTGAAAAGCAAGCCAGCAACACCTTGACCTAAGCCCTGTTTTTCCAGTAGAAAAAAGGCACAAGGAAAGGGTTAATCCATGCCAACCTACGACTATTCGTGTGCCAAGTGCGGTAAGACGTTTGAATTATTCCAGTCCATTAAGGCCCCACATCTGAAAACCTGCCCGAAGGATGCCTGCCGTCAAAAGAAATGGGGCAAAGGTAAAGTGAAACGCCTACTGGGCACTGGCGCCGGCATTATCTTCAAAGGCGGCGGTTTTTATGAGACTGATTACAGGAGCGACAGTTACAAGGCTGGTGAAAAAAAAGCCAAGGATGCCGTCAAGAAAGCCAAAGAGAAAAAAACGGACAGTAAGAAATCTGAGACTAAAAAGAAAAGCGATAGCAAACCAAAGAAGAAAACGTGAACGCGCTCAGGGCCAACCGCATTGCCCGTTTCACCAATGTCAAACACGCGACTTGGTGTGCCCTGGCGTTTCTTATTATCGTTTCCTTTTCGTTACAAGCCGAGCCGCCACGGCGTTCCATTTTCAGTAAGTCCCGCCAATATACCATCTCCAGCACACTGGTTCAGCCGCAACCAGTTCCATCCGGCAAAACACAGCCCATCCCTGACCGCATTAATCTCTCGCCTTACAAACTCGCCCACTTTGCTGGAGCGATGAAGGATAGTGTGCTGCATCGACTACAATTGCCCCCACGCGAACAATGGATCGGGCGCATTCACCTCAACATCATCCCCGGCAAGTTGGGTGATCCTGTTATTTTTAAACGAAAACGTTTTATCGATCGTTGGCAATATCGCCTGGACTTGCCGGAAGTGATGAATGGCCCTGAGCTGGCGCGTGTGATCGTAGCTGTCCAACTCGAGGAATACTCCGCGCGCAACAGCTCCAACGCCCCGCCCATCCCGGCGTGGTTGGCTGAAGGCTTAGCTGAGATCATCCTAAAACAAGCCGGCCCGGTTTTGTTTGTGTCATTCCAATATGCCGCAGGAGGCACCTTCAACGCTGAAGCTCCAAATGATTCCATGCAAGAAAATCGCCGCATCATTCAGGCCTCGAAACCCGTTTCCTTTTTAGATCTCAGCCTGCCTCCCGTGGCTATGCAAACAGAGGGTGGTCGCTTGATACTGCGCGCTCATTCGCATTTGCTCGTCAGCAAATTGCTCGCCGAACTTGATGGCGCAAAACGGATGAAATATTTCCTGCGCGAACTACCCAAACACAAAAACAATCAACACGCCTTTCTCACCGCATTCAACCACAAAAGCATGCTCAAGGCGGAGCAATGGTGGATATTGACCCAAACACAATTCCGCAGTCGAGATGCTTTCAACCGTTGGATTCCGAACATCGCAATGACACATTTGGCCGATACCCTACAGATCAACACGCTGCGTACGCCCAAAAACGGTACAACGCCCAAACAGGATTTGATTTCCATTCAGGAATTTCTCAAAACCGGCACCCTCGAGGAACATCAAACAAAACTTTCCCAGCTCATGCAGAGACTAACGGTGATCCAACTTAGTGGCTCGCCAAAAACAGCGCGGCTCGTTCGAGATTACCGCGCCATACTCGAGCTGTATCTTGGGCAGAAAACAAAACTCAACGTTCGCTCCAAGCCTTCCGCCCGAAAAGCGCTACTCCAACTCACGTTGCAGAAATTAGATGAGCTCGACATTATTTTTGCTGATCTTCAAGACGTACATAAAAGCAATAAAGCATCAGGAAAACATATATCCGAACCGGACCGAGACGTTGATTGACAGTCTTTTTCGACTGTCTTACCATGAATTCAATGCCAACAGTCACAACTCAGAGTGACATTTTTCAAAAACTGAAAGTGTTCCACGCTTCCGGCAAAGGGCTGTGGAATAAGGTTTCCGATGAAGACTGGACCGACTGGCGTTGGCAACTCAAGAACCGCGTCACCAAGCTGGAGCAACTGCAAGAACACATCCCTAATCTTTCCGAGGCCGAAATTGAGGGCGCGCAGTTGGCCAACACCAAGCTGGCCATGGCCGTCACCCCGCACTATTTCACACTCATTGACGCAGAGGACCACCAGTGCCCCATCCGGAATCAGGTGGTGCCTCAAATTGATGAAACACATACTGCGTCATGGGAAATGGCTGATCCATGCGGCGAGGACGCACATTCACCTGTACCTGGACTGGTCCATCGGTACCCTGACCGCGTATTGTTCCTCGTTACGGACCGCTGTGCAGCCTATTGCCGTTACTGTACCCGGTCACGATTGGTGAGCAATGCAACCGGCTATGATTTCCGGCCAAATTTTGAGCAGCAGCTGGATTACATCCGCAAGACACCCGAAATTCGTGACGTGCTTCTTTCCGGCGGCGACCCCCTGCTGTTGAGTGACAACAAGCTCAGGCATCTACTCACAGAGCTACGCGCCATTCCTCATGTCGAGTTTATCCGCATAGGCTCACGCATCCCGATTTTCCTGCCCCAACGCATCACGCCTGAGCTGTGCTCGATGCTACGCGAATTTAGTCCGCTCTTTGTCAGCGTGCACGCCAACCATCCGCGCGAACTGACCACCGAGGTCCGCGATGCCCTTGGCCGCCTGGTCGATGCCGGCATTCCATTGGGCAACCAATCCGTACTGCTCAAGGGAGTAAACGATAATGTGACTGTAATGAAAGCGCTCGTGCAAAAACTGCTCATGTGCCGAGTGCGGCCGCTATACATTTACCAGTGCGATCTCATTCGCGGCAGCGCCCACCTGCGCACCAGTGTACGGCGCGGCTTGGAAATTATGGAGCAGCTCCGTGGCCACACGACCGGCTACGCTGTCCCGCAATACGTCATCGACGCACCCGGTGGCGGTGGCAAGGTCCCCATCGCCCCCAACTACGTGCTCAGCCATAATGCCGATCGCGTGGTCATCCGTAATTTTGAGGGCAAGGTGTTCGAATATCCCGAGGCACAGGACGGCACTCCCCTCCACGCTCCGCCCAGTTCCATCGAGGAACCGGAACTCGTTTAGCCATGCCGCGTGAATCGCAGGCGGCCAAGAGCGAACGCCTCGGTGAGATCATTGCCGAGCTGCAACAGACTTATCCTGACGCCCATTGCGAGCTGAACTATCGCAATCCACTGCAGCTTATGGTGGCCACCATTCTTTCTGCGC